>JAADIN010000120.1 GCA_013151315.1 Planctomycetota bacterium
AATCAAAACCCCCAATGTTATCCCGTTTGAGTTCGCACTCCACACTAAAACTCGACTTGGTACTTTTGAGTCATCTGACGGCGAATCTGGGCGGTCGCGTCGGCAATCAATTTGGAGCCCTCGACCCGCATATTTTTCGACTCGGCCATGGCCTGCGATTTGATCGCCGAACGATCGGCCGCGCTGGCTCGGGCGCCGGCATAGCGGTCGCCCCGGTTGCCCGAGTAGCCATACCCAGAGGAATAGTTGGCGTAGCCGCCTCCACCCATCCCGGCGGTGCCGACGCCAGACCGTACTCCCCCTTGACGTTTCGACAAGGCAACCACACGTAACGTCTCGGCCACCTTCGAGCCATAGTCGAGCAAGTCGTCGTCAACGTGAAGAATCGCCATCCGATCGATTCGGCTGGCGTATCTCTCCATGATCGCTGCGCTGGCTTTGTTGCCCCGCAACTCACGCTTCAAGTCCTTTAGCAACACTCCGGTCGAATGGAAATAGGTCAGCGAGCTCTCGCGGATCAGGCTCTCGTTCTTTTCCTCGGAATTTTCGGCTTCCTCTTTCAGCAAGCTAAATTTCGCGGAGGGAAGCTCAACGATGCTGAATACGCGGCGCAGCCCGTCTTGCGAAATCTTCCCCCGCATGACAATCGTCTTGCCTTTTATTTCCAGTTTCCATGATTCCAGATCCTCGGTCACCGCGCCCATTTCACCGAGCACCTTGACAATAAACTCTTTGGCGACCGACTTCAGAGGGGTTACGTCCTCATCAAAGTCGATGCGCAGCTGCCCTTGGGCTTCTTTACCAATCGCGATGCGCAGCGTCGCTCCTCTCAAGCTTCCCAGCATGGTGACGAGTTGATCGAGGGGAAGCTTCGTCTTCTGCAGGATAGGCGAGTCTTCCGCATTTTCTGCCAGTTCGTGCGGCTGAGAGATGTCGGTCAGATCGATCGCCATCAATACCTGAATTTTTTCGTTGGCGAGTCGAGTCGCTTTACGCAGATAGTCAGAGACCATCACGCGATCATTCTTCATCGCGTAGCCAATCCAACGCGAGACGAACTGCCGGTCGGCAGGAAACATCACGCCCAACACGCGATCGGAAAGTGAGACGAAGTAGGCGTCGCTGGGCGTCCAAGCGACCGGGGTGTCTTGGACCGTGTCGACGTACCCTCCTTCGCTACGGGCAATCGAACGCATCGACATCGGTTCGGAAAGTTCCATCACCCCGAGTTCCCACTCCCGAGCAAAGTTATTCTCCGCTTCCAGCGCGGAAGCCATCACGAGCTTCGTCGCCTCGGGCGGCAGGAACACGGGGCGACTCACGTAAGCCAGCTCGAGCTTCTTGCCCCACCCTTCGGCCTGCGCCAATGGACTGGCGAGGGTTCGCTCGACATCGATCAGCACCAAGGTATTCGCGCTCGGCGGCACCTTGGGAATCAAATGATCGAATGAATCGCCCCAGGCGATCGTGGACATGCTCAAGATCAAGGCAACGCATACGAACGACAGCAGCCGCGGCTTCATAGGAGACTCTCCGACTAGAGTGAACGGGTGTTGCAAGCCAATTCTAGCGAAGGGCTTGGGGACCCCCAATGATAACAGGTGGCCGACGAGTTTCCAAAGAGGCTATTACTTACCAAATCGACTCGTGGGAAAGGCCGGTTGAAACGCTTAGGGGGAATAAAAAAGAGGGTGGGTAAGGGGACATTTCATCAACGACACACCGAGGCACACAAGCAAATAACAGTTTTTCGCTCGCAATTGGCCGCGCCCTCTTGCGACATTCAAAATTTAACGCCGAGCTCGCAGGGGCGCCATGATCTGATGCAAACCATAATTTGTTGCACCCCTTCAGGGTGCGATGAATTATCAAACGAGAACCCAGGGTGGCGCAAATGCTCGTGAAACTCGCATATTGCTTACCCTGGGCTACGGTAAGTAACGCCTTCGGCGTTGTTGACGACGCTGACACCTTGACATCGATTCTGTCGTCTTGATGCGGCCTTGAATCAATTGGGCCGTTGTTTTTTTCGACACCCATCCCGCAGGACGCCATTCCACCCCACTTTCGAGCCAGTCCACCAGCCCGTAGAATAGGAGGTCCGATTTTTCACGAACCTAGCAACCTATTTCCCCCTCTATTTGAGCATGGCCAAACCCACGATACGCCCTCGGACTCTCTTTCAAAAAATCTGGGACGACCATGTCGTTCATGCCGAAGAGGGGCGGCAGACGATTCTCTATGTTGATTTGCAGTTGGTGCATGAAGTGACCAGTGCTCAGGCATTTGAGGGGTTGCGGCTTGCAGGCCGGGCGGTTCGGCGGACCGAGCGAACTATTGCGACGGCCGACCATAATGTGCCGACGACCGATCGTAGCTTGCCCATTCTCGACGTGGTCTCGAAAAAGCAAATCGATACGCTGCGCGACAATTGCCAAGAGTTTGGCATCAAGTACTACGATCTGGACGATCCCAAGCAGGGCATCGTACACGTGATAGGCCCCGAACTGGGCTACACGCAGCCGGGGATGACGATTGTTTGCGGCGACAGTCATACTTCGACGCACGGCGCGTTTGGCGCGTTGGCGTTTGGCATCGGCACTAGCGAGGTCGAGCATGTGCTTGCCACGCAAACAAACCTTGCTGCAAAGTCTGCCCAAAACGCTTGAATTGCAAGTCAACGGAAAGTTACACGCTGGCGTGACGGCCAAAGACTTGGTGCTCTACCTTATCGGTCAGATTACGACGGATGGGGGTACCGGCTATTGCATCGAGTATACGGGCGAAACGATTCGTGCACTAAGCATGGAAAACCGGATGACGGTTTGCAATATGACGATCGAAGGGGGCGCACGGGCGGGCATGATCGCTCCGGACGAGACGACCTACGAGTATTTGCGAGGTCGTGAATTTGCTCCGAAAGATTTTGATGCGGCGGTCGAGCGCTGGAAACAGTTGCCCAGCGATGCGGGGGCTGAGTACGACAAGTCGCTGCAATTCAAAGCGGCCGACATTGCTCCGCAGGTTACTTGGGGGACGAATCCCGGCTTGGTAGTTTCAGCAGATGCAAATGTGCCGAAGCCTAGTGACTTTTCCGGATCCAACCGATCAAAAAACGGCGGCTGGTGCCCTCGACTACATGGGCCTCCAGGGTGGCGAAGCGATTTGCGATTTGCAGATCGACCGTGTGTTTATTGGGTCGTGTACGAATGGCCGCATTGAAGATCTTCGCGAGGCGGCCAAGGTGGCGGCTGGCAAGCAGGTTGCCGATCGTGTCAGTGCGATGGTGGTTCCCGGCAGTGGACAAGTCAAACTGCAGGCCGAAGCGGAAGGGCTCGATCGGGTTTTCAAGGAAGCCGGTTTTGAGTGGCGCGAGGCGGGGTGCAGTATGTGCTTGGCGATGAATCCTGATAAGCTCGAGCCGGGCGAGCGGTGTGCGTCGACCTCGAACCGCAATTTTGAAGGTCGGCAGGGCAAGGGTGGGCGGACGCATTTGGTTTCGCCGGCGATGGCTGCCGCGGCGGCCGTGGCAGGGCACTTTGTTGATATTCGCCAGTGGAGCTAAATGACGGGGGGGAGTAGAATAGACAGAATGTTTAATGGGGGATGTTTGATTGTTGATGTAAAAAAGAGGAGGGTACGCTCATCCCCCATCAGACATTTCCTTTGACCTCCACACAGATCTCCTCGGTTGACATGATGACAGCAATCAATTCCCAGCTTGCGACTCCTTCCTTTCCGGCGATCAACCAGGAAACGGCTCTGGCGTTCTCCATTCCCGCATCTGCCACTACCCTTGCCGGCTTTCGCCAGTGGGCCCTCTCCGACGATTTTCCTGAACGGGGAAAAATCACTTACGTGGCTGGAGGTTTAATTGTTGATATGAGTCCTGAATCCCTTGAGAATCATAGCGATATAAAAACCGAGATTAGCCGAGTTCTTTCCGATCTCGTTAGGCAGCAGAACCTAGGCCGGTTGCATATCGATGGTGCTTTGATCACCAACGAAGAAGCGGGCGTTTCGAATGAACCAGACATCCTGTACCTAGCCAAACAAACCTTGAAGTCGGGCCGTGTTCGGCTGACTCCCACCGTGGACAACCCGAACAGTAGCAAAGAGATCGTCGGCACCGTGGATTGGGTTCTGGAAATTGTCAGCCCTAGTTCGATCAAAAAAGATAAAGTGCTACTTCGCGAAGCCTATTTCCAAGCGGGCATTGGCGAATACTGGCTTGTCGAGGTGGTGGACAATCAGATTGAGTTTCAATTGCTCGTTCCGGGCGATCAGGAATACGTCGCTGCTAAGCCGCAGGAGGGTTGGCTCTATTCGCCCACGTTCGGCTGCCAGTTCCGTCTTGATCGAGAAAAAGACGAAGACGATTTTTGGTTGGTCACTTTGCATAGGCGAGAGGCGTAATGGACCTCCAATAGAATACCCACTGCGTTCCCCTTTTTTAATTCCGCAATCCGAAATCCCCATTCCGAATTCCTATGAAGCCTTTCAATACTCACACCGGTCTCGTCGTGGCGATGGATCGGGCGAATGTCGATACCGACCAAATCATTCCCAAGCAATTTTTGAAGCGCATTGAGCGTACCGGGTTTGGCGAATTTTTGTTTTGGGATTGGACTCAGCTCGATGATGGTTCGCCGAACCCTGAATTTGAACTCAACCAGCCAGAAGCCAAGGGAGCCAGCGTGCTGCTTGCTCGGCGGAATTTTGGTTGTGGTTCGAGCCGCGAGCATGCGCCTTGGGCTCTGGAGGATTATGGCTTCCGGGTGATCATCGCGCCGAGCTTTGCCGATATTTTTTATAACAACTGTTTTAAGAACAGCATGTTGCCGATCCGGCTCTCTGAAGATGTGGTCGAGGAGTTGTTCTCGCGAGCTGCCGAGCATGCGGGATATCAGCTGACGGCCGATCTCGAAGCTTGCACGCTGAGCGACGAGCACGGTTTTTCGACCGCGATCGAAGTCGATTCTTTCCGTCGGCATTGTTTGCTCCAGGGGCTGGACGATATTGGGATGACCCTTGAGCATGAAGATAAACTGTTGGCTTATGAAGTGGCGCATGGTATTGGGTAAAACCAAGGGGGTGCAACCCCCTGGCTTTCAAGTCGCGATAATAGAGGATCTGTGTTATGCGGCAAATCGTCACTGCGGCTGTTGCCGTTTCCCTTGCGATAGCGCCGGTGGCCGCTCATGGCGCAACCGGCAGTTTTGCGCCACTTGGCGATGAGTCGGAAAACTATTCTGTCGAAATGGTGCTGGCGGGTTTGGATCGGCCTGGAGGGGTGGTCCTGCGTGCAAGCAGTGCCAAGGCGGGGCCGCACGAACTATTTCTTGCGGAGAACGGGGCTGGTCGCATTATTCGGATCGCGACCGATCGGCCGCGGAAAACTAGCGAAGTCATTGTTGGCTTGTCAAAGAATTCTTTGGAAGGCGAATTTTTCTCGCAGATCGGGCCGGTAGGGTTGGCGTTTCTTACCCGTACCAAGCTTGCGGTGGGCGGTGGCGGGCAGGGAGCCGTTGGCGTCTACCTTCTTCCCGATGATGGCTCGGCGGTTGCCGCGGACGAGGCCGATCACACCGTGGGGGCAAGCAGTAACGGTGCCTTTTTTGCACTTACGAAGTCGGACACGACCCTGTTTATGACTGGGGCCAACGAGGACCAAGGCTGGATATTCCAATCGGAGATCGAAGCGAACCGTCTTGCCACGCTTGGTTCTTTTGCGACAACAAAAAAGTCCGGAACCCTTGGAATGGCCACGGGAATTGCAATCAGCCCCAGCCCCCGCCCCCCTTTTCTGGTAGTGGCCTACCTGGGCGACTTGGAGACTCGGCAAGATAGCACGATCTCGTTTTATGTTTCGTCGAGCGCCACAATGGCGATGAATCTCGGAACGGGGCTTCACGACATCGTTGCCTTGGCCTACAGTCCCACTGGCCAATTGTATGCGGTCGACTTTGCTTCGGAGAAGGAAGAGGCGAGCGGCGTCTACCGGCTGGACGACGCGCGCGTGAATGGCCAACAGGCGTGCCAAGCCGTAAAAATTGCCTCGATCCCGCGGCCCATCTCGATGGTCTTTACTCCCGATGGCATGCTCTACGTCACTGCACTTGGCGCTAGCGATAGCAAGAAGCAAGGCATTTTAGTCAAAATCACCGGCGAATTCTAAAAGAGTAAAAATGGCAACTCGACGCGAAAAAATCGAAGCGATGTTGGTTGACGATCCAACCGATACGTTTTTGCGCTACAGTCTGGCGATGGAATTAGACAAAGAGGGCGAGCATGACTCGAGTTTGGAAAAATTCGGAGAGCTCGCTGCCGACGAGCCGCCATACGTGCCGGCGTTTTTTATGGCAGCTCAGCAATTGGCCCGCCTGGAGCGAACCGATGAGTCGAGAGCCCTGCTGCGCAATGGCATCGAGCAAGCTCGCGTTCAAGGTGATTCGCATGCGGCGGGAGAGATGAGCGAATTTCTGGCGTCGCTGGGCAGTGCTGGGGAATAGAAACGGCGCAAAGCCAAGGGGTTGCAACCCCTTGGCTTTGGTTATTTTTTCTTCTGGGTTCCGCAAGCGGCTGCCACGGCACATGAGGTGCAATTGTCGCATCCGCCTTGCCCTTTTGCTTCTTCGGTACCGCAGCCGGGGCCGCAGCCTTCTTCGAGCGTTTTGGCAAACTGCCGGAACTCGATGGTTGTTTCATACGTCTCGGCCAACTGCTGGGTGAGGTGCTCGACTTCTGGCGGCACGTCGCCTAGGAAATAGAAGAAGAGCCCTTTTCCGTCAAAAAGATGTTCGACATCGACCAGAGCGGCTGGCACCTGATGTTCGCTCAAAATTGCCGAACAAGCCTTGAAGGCCTCGTGGCGATGTTTTTCGAGCCGCGCTTCGAGCAACTCGTCTTCGATCGTCATTCGCCGCAAAATTTGCCCCTGGGAGTCTACTACGGTATCGTTCGGATCCGGCTCGGCCAGCACTTCGCCGATTTCCAGGCCGCGCACGCTGCGCACGATCACCCGCGAACGTCGCGTGTAGCGAGTTGAGTCGGCCGAGACAAACCGTCCTACTTGGCCTAATAAACTGTATCGAACGAGGTGATAACCCATGCCAGTCATTTTGACCTTTCATGACCGCTTTGCCAAGCTGGGTTGTCTGGCGTGATGGGTTGCGGCGGGCGGCGTTGGTATCGATACTAGTGCGAAACCGCAAGCGGCGGCTGTTACCAAATCCAATCCACGATCGAAATTCTCTGATGACGACCTCTTTGAACGCTGATTTGACGACTGATAAACCGTGGCAGAGCATGGCCTCGCGTGTGCTGGAGGGCGAAGAACTCTCGGCGGACGAAGCGCTGCAGATTCTTTCGGCTCCGGATGTCGAAGTCCTCGATCTGCTGCATGCTGCTTTTCGGGTTCGCCATCGCTATTTTGGGCGGTCGGTGCAACTCTATTTTTTGATGAACGCCAAGAGTGGCCTTTGCCCTGAGGACTGCAGCTATTGCTCGCAGTCGAAAACCTCGACTGCCGAAATTCCCAAGTACAACCTGCTTCGGCGAGATGAACTCTTAGCCGGCGCCAAAGCCGCTTCCGAGCGCGGGGCAAAAACCTATTGTATTGTTATTTCGGCACGTGGCCCGAATGAACGCGAGATGGCGGCCGTTGAAAAGATTGTTCCTGAGATCAAACAGCAATACGATCTCGACGTGTGCGCGTGTCTCGGTTTGCTTACGGTGGAGCAAGCCGACCGACTTGCTGCCTGCGGCGTGAATCGCGTGAACCACAATCTCAATTCGGGTGAAGAATTCTACGGCGAAATTTGCACGACCCATACCTATCAAGATCGGGTCGATACGCTGCATGCGGTTCGCGACGCGGGCATGGAGCTCTGCTCAGGCGGCATCGTCGGCATGGGAGAAAAACCCCGTGATGTGGTCGACATGGCAATCCAACTACGCGAGCTGCGAGTCGAATCGATCCCGGTCAATTTTTTGAATCCGATTGAAGGGACCCCGCTGGCAGGTCGGGGAGAGCTTACGCCCAATTATTGCCTCAAAGTGCTTGCGATGTTCCGTTTGGTGAACCCCGAACGAGAGGTTCGCATCGCTGGCGGTCGCGAACTGCATTTGCGTAGCCTGCAAGCGTTGGGCCTTTATGCTGCGAACTCGATCTTCGTGGGCGACTATCTGACGACCAAGGGGCAGCTTCCTGAGGCAGACTACACGATGATTCGCGACTTGGGTTTTGAAGTTACGCAGAACACGCTTTGAAGGCCGAGGGATTGCAATCCCTCGGCTTTGTACTCGCTTTACGCTTTGTACTCGCTTTACTCTGAGTCGTTCTGTTCGCTCAGTTCGCGGAACATTCGCCACATATCGCGAGCGCCGAGTGGGATAATCACGATCGCAGTGAGATAAAACGCGCCGAGGCCGATCTTGTAGACCCACGCCCATAGTTCGATCCAGCCGTCCATATTTCATGCCCTTTCTAGGGTTGCCGCTTGGGCTGTTGATTGGCGATCGGGAAAGAGCAACGAGAAGACCACAAACAGGACCGCACAGAGCCCGAAAGTTGTCAGGCCGACGATCTGCTCATTCAGACTCCACCCGGTGGCTCGGTTGATCGGCTCGATAAAGATGCCGGCGATGGCGAGCAACCCGCCGAGTAGGGCGGCCAACGCTCCGGCGCTCGATGCCCGCTTCCAGTACAATCCGCCGATCAACGAGATGACGGCACCGCTCAGGTAGATCGTTCCGGTGACGGCCATGTAACTCCAGACGCTGTCGGGCAACTCAATGCCCCACGCAAGTAGAAACAGGCCGATGACTACGATACTGATGCGCGTCACGGTAATTTGTTGCCGATCGCTAATTCCGCCGACCGAGGGCCCGACCACGTCTCGAGCAATGACCGACGACCAGCAGAGTAGGTAGCTGTCGTGGGTCGACATGAACGCGGCAAGTAAGCCTGCGACCAGCATGCCAAGCAGGCCGGTGGGTACGATCTTGCCGAGCACGAGTGGCATGGCTTGAG
>JAADIN010000238.1 GCA_013151315.1 Planctomycetota bacterium
TGCACGCCCTGGCCGGGCACGTCCGAGAGAATCAACCCACTGCGGTAGAGCATCCCGATAAAATTTTGCAGTTCTTCGACGCGAATTGTCTGTGGTGGAAACTGGGCTTCGAACCGCTCGGCGATCTCTTCCAAACTCGATTGTCCGTCGAGCATTTGCAGGATGGCGAATTCTTCTTCTTCAAAGCGAAAATACTGCAAACCGATCGGATCTTTGACGACCCAATAGACGCGACCCTGATAGCGCTGCTTGCGCGCTTTCAGATCGGGCCGCACGATCACCGCTAGGCTGCGCGACGAACTCGAAACAATGCTGTCTGCAAGCGTGGACATGGGGGAAGGGGTTTGGGGACTTGGGTTTGGAGACTACCCAGTTGTTGGGTCAGGACGATTGCAAAGTCATAAAAACCGCCAAGGACGCTAAGAGCGCCAAGGAATGGAATGGAAGAAAAATCGAGAATATGGCTATTTTGGCACCTACACTCTTCTGCACCTTGGCGCTCTTAGCGTCCTTGGCGGTTCAAAAAATCGACTTTGCAATCCTCCTGAGTTGTTGGGTGCCACTAGTTTCCTGGGCTCTTCCCCAGGTGGATCGTCATGCGGGCTCGTAGGCCGGGCTGGATGAGCCAGTTGTCGCCGACGCGCTGGTTCTGCACTTCGGCGCGTACCACGTACTCGCCATCTCGGATTAAGGAGCTGACGTGAATAATCGTTCCTGGCACGGAGATCTCTTGGCCACGCGCCTTCGAAATGCTGACCGTCACCGACCGGCCTTGCAATTCTTCGCGATCAAAATTTTTGGCATAAGCGTAGCCTTCCACGTACAAAGCATCGAAGCGGACCAATTTTAGGATTGGGTCGCCCGGGTTGACCCATTCGGATTCGTGCCGGTACATGTCGACGACCTCGCCATCAAACGGAGCGAGGATGACGCGCATCCCGACCGCCATTTTCGCGGCATCGACCTCGGCCTCCTTGGTTCGATAATCGAGAATGGCCAGGTCGCGGTCCTTTTGGGCTTTTTCGATTTGGAGCGCCGATCGTTCCCAGCCTAGTCGCTTCTGGCGGACTTCGATGTCGGGAATGGCATTGGCTAGATTTTTATTGGCTTCGAGAACTCGTTCCCAGTCGACTTTGGCAAATTCGGCAGCCTTGGTGGCATACTTGACTTCGATCTTGTCCATGGCCCGCTGCCTGGCCGCTTTGAGGCCATACTCGGCAACACGGAGTCCCATCTTCGCTTCTCGGTCGTCGATCGTCGCGAGGACTTCGCCTTGGGACATTCGCGACCCCTCTTTTACAGGCATTTTGATCAGAACGCCTGCCTCTTGGGCGGGGATGCGCACCTCGTCTTGCACTCGGACAAAGCAGCGATCGATCACCGCATCGCCATTTTCATCGACGTTGTACTGCTCGCCGTCCGCCACTTGGGCAGCTAACGACAAGATCATAAACAAGCAAGTAGTGGCCATAACGGCAAACTCCTGGAAATCTCAAATTGAGGAAACTCTTTAGCCATCTGAAGTAGCATGGCCACAGGAAACACACAAAAGATAGAAACACAAAGGCACAGAGAACACGGAGATTTTTTTACTACCTCCTCTGTACTGCTAACGGTCCATTTCTTTGTGTGTTGCAAAGATTTTCAATAGCCACGGATGAAACACGGATTGAACACGGACAATAAAATACTGGGACGAGATTCTTTTCTTTTGATCTGTGTTTCATCCGTGTTCAATCCGTGGCTAATACTTTGCTTTGGTGTCTTTTGGCGTTTTTTGTGGCTATCTCTATCTCTTTCTCTTTTTTTGCTCTTCCCTTTTTTTGGTTGCAGCCATGTCACGCGGGGCTCTCTATGCCTCTGTGTTTCAAAACCGGAACAAAATCTTCGCCTGCACAAATTCAAACAGATCGCTAAACAACACATAGCCGACGGCCCGCTGGCCGCACTGAACTTTGACTTTGACATCCGCCCCGACTTTGAGCTCGGTCGCCGGATCGTCGACGAGCTTCTTCAAGTCTTCTTGCTGAAACGAAACCTTCATGCGCACCGTGTTGCCGCTCTCGCCCTGAACCTCGGCGCTCGTGTCGATGTGCTCAATACGCCCCTCAAGATGCACCGCCGAGTGCGTCGCAAGAATAAACGTCACTTCGAGCTGCGCCTCGGGATCGTCCTCACGCAGCTTCTGCAAGTACTCGATGATATGGCCCATCTTGGCCTCGGGCACATAGATCTCCAATTCCCAACGGTTCGAAGAATCGGCGATCTCCATCAGCCGCTGCCCTTTCCGCACGGGGCGATTTTCGATCAATTCGCGGACTTTCCAGGTGACCACCTTGCCGTCGATGGGGCTGAGAATCAGAAGCTTTTCTCGCTTCTCTTCGAGCAGGTCGCGTTGCTTTCCTAAGCTTCTGGCCGTCTCGAGCAGTTGGGCCTTTCGGCCGGTGAGTTCTTCAATTTCGACCTCGTCGGCTTGCCCATAGTCGAGCATCTGGCGGCGACTTTCGGTCGAATGGATGTCTTTCTCGGTTTCCGCAATTTGACCTAGCAGCTGTTGGATCTGCGTTTCGAGATCGAGACTCCGCTGCCGCGCCAGCACCTGATCTTTCTTGACCAATTCGCCATGACTGACCGTCACTTCCTCGACCATGCCATCGAGATGGGCAAACACATCGCGGCGCACCTCGGGTAGCAGTTTTCCGTCGGCAACGACCGTGAAGTCGTATTGCACGATGCAAAGCGCGGAAATCGCGCCCGCCAGGGCGATCAGGGCAAGCAAGGTTTTTGGGAGATTGCGGGCTGTGACGAGCACCTGGGTTTTGCCCAACAATCGCCAAAGGGGCATCAAAAACAGCGACTCGTGTTCTTGGGCATTGGTCAGCGCAGTCGAACTGTGCCGGCGCACGACATCGATCCGCTGCAACATGCCCTCGGGCTGGCGACTGTCGACCAGCTGCTCGATGATGATCGCTCCGAGAATATTCTCGCGACGTTTTTCTTTTTTGTCGCCCATTTTCTCGTCTGCCTCGTGCTCCTCTTCTCGGAGCGGCAAGACGGCCAGCCGTTTGGTATGCGACTCGTCGACATAATCGTTGACCGCCTTTTCGAGCTGGGGAGCCAAATCCGAGGTATCGCCCTCGAACCACAGGTCTTCGCCCGTTCGAGAGACCGTCGTGGCCAGCTTGCGCAACAGGCGGACGACATTCGAGCGTTTGTCAAAAGTATCTTGGCCGCTAATCGCGGCGACTTGGTATTTCGAGCCTTTGCGCAAGACGACGGTCACGCGATCGCAACCGACCAGACGACGGCCTTCGTTGGCAATCGTGTAGGCCGTCTCACGCGAGTCGAGCGCGTGATGCACCAACCCCGTAAAAGCTTCCAGCTGTTCCCACAAAGTTTGCTTCGTCGCGAAATGACGAAGCCTACGCGTCTTGAGGTATTCGCCGGCCAATTCGCAAATCTGCGACAGGAACCGCAGGTAGCCCCGTTGGGTGGTCGGCCGAGCTCCCGATCGTTGGAAAATTTCGACCAGCCCGTCGACCCCGCGATCGCTTTTGATCGGAGCAAGCACCAAAAGAAAATCGGTCGGATTGGCGGCCTCCTCGTCGGTTGCACCTTCACCAAATCCCGAGTGGGGCGGAATCAGCACCGGCTCGCCCTTGGCAATGACTTGCTGCAACAACCGCCCATGTTGCATCTGGGCTTCTTCGCTCTCGGCGAGTCCGGTCTCTCGCAAATTGACCTGATACTCGAGGCCAAGCGGCGCACCCTCTTCTTGCGTCCAGACCACGCCGCCCACCGCAGCCAAGGCGGCGACCGATTTGTCTAGCATCGCGGCATAAAACTCCGAGGGCTCGATCTCGGAACGAGAGAGCTCGACGACCTCCTGGACGAGGCCTTGGATCTCCTGCTTGGCGCGATGGACCGCGCCCTCATCGATGGCACCCGATTCAGGGGTCGGCGACGGATTGGAAGGGTGGGATGTGCTCACTGAAAACCGCGTTACCTCGAAAGGGCCCTTGCTGACCAATGAGATTTGGGCACCCCCCAGATGGCGACAAATTTGCCGACCGAGAAATGCCCCAACCCCTTTCCTATCCATTGTCTTCCTTTAAGAACTTACGTCAAACTCGATAAGGCCTCTGGACTGGCAAAAATCCTTGTTTTTTGCGATGCCAGCCCTCCTAACCCGCCCTGCCCCTCACTTTCGCGAGAAAAATCTGGCGGAATAGGCGACAAAAACAGACTCCTTCGGCCCAGTTCGTATCGCCGAAAGTACGGTGATATGGTACGCTCAGGGATTGCTTTTATGCCTGCCTAACGCAGGGTAACGGCAAAATTGACATGACACCTATTTCGGAGAATCTATGGCAAAGCAAAAAGAAAAAGAAGAAGCACTCGAAGTGGAAGGAGTCGTTGTTCAAGCCTTGGCAAACACCCGATTTCGCGTTGAAATCGAGGGGGGACACATCGTCAACGTTCATATCGCGGGCCGGATGCGTAGACACTTTATTCGGATCGTGCCGGGCGACAAAGTCCGCGTCGAGCTCTCTCCCTACGATCTGACCAAAGGCCGAATCACCTACCGCGAACGCTAAGGCAAATGACAAATGTCGAATGAATTGCTAAATTCGTAGGGTGTGTGCAGCTGCTGCGGAATGCACCTTTCGCATGGATTTGCGGTTATTGGTGTGAGCCGCAACGCGCTAGCGTCGGGTCTTGGGGCAACCCGCTCCGCAACCCGAGGCTAGCGCCTGCGGCTCACAAGAAGCTAGCGACTGCGGCTCACAAGAAGCTAGCGCCTGCGGCTCACAAACAGACGCTCATTTACCGTTCCTGAAACAGAGGAGAAAAAGCCGTGAATTTACGAAAGAGTTGCTGGACGATTTCGGCGAAAGCCTTGGTCTTAACTGCGTTTACTTTATTCGCGACCTGCTCGGGGCTTTTGAGCAGCTTGGCCGTCGCCCAGCCGGCAGGCGAATCAGAATCACCGAAACCAATGGTGCTGATCGCCCTGTCGGGTTACGACGCGCTGATGGAAGACATCGACTTCATCGGTAGCATGGGTGGCGAAAAAGGGCTCGCTCAAAATATCGAACAGATGCTCATGCTGTTCACCCAAAACCAAGGCTTAGCCGGTCTCGAAAAAGACAAGCCCCTAGGTTTGGTCGTCCAATCCGATGGCATGAACATCGGCGGGGCGCTTTGCATCCCCGTGACAAGTCTTGAGGAACTCACCACAACGCTTGCGCCATTTGGTGTCACGACCGAAGACCTGGGCGAGGGCATTACCGAAATCACAGCGAGCGGCCAAACCTTGTTCGCCCGAGAGAAAAATGGCTGGGCATTCTTGTCGATGATGCCTCAGATGCTGGAAAATCTTCCTGAGGACCCCGAGCAATTGTTCGGCACGCTCGCCAAGGAATACGACTTGGGCGTGCAAGTCCACGTGCAGAACATTCCTGAGCCTTTCCGTCAGATGGCCATCGACCAGCTTCAAAAGGGCATGGAAGGCAACATGCAACAGTTGCCCGACGAAAGCGAGGAAAAATTTGAAGCTCGCAAAGAAATGACGACTGCTCAGATCGACCAGCTCAAACAGGCGATCAACGAAGTCGACGAACTGACCGTGGGACTCAAGCTTGACAGCGAGCAACAGCGAGCCTACTTCGATTTTATCTATACCGCAGTTCCCGGCACGCAACTGGCTGATCAGGCGGAGCAAAACAGCGATCCGAAAACCAATTTTGCCGGCTTCTTTCAGCCCGATGCCGTGATGTTGTCGTTTGCTTCGAAGATAAGCGAAGCAGACGTCGCGCAAATGGATCAGATGGTCGACGCGGTGCGCAAGCAAGCACAAGCCGTCATTGAGGAATATGTCGATTTGCCGAGCGACGAAACTCGCGAGGTGGTGAAGAGCGCGATTGACGACTTTATGGACGCTTTCAAAGCCACCATGGAGGCAGGAGTGATGGATGGTGGCGTGGTGCTCAACATGGCTCCTAATTCGCTTACGCTTGTAGCCGGTGGTTTTATCGGTGATCCAAGCAAGATCGAAAGCGGTTTGAAGAAGCTCGCTGAACTCGGCAAGGAAGAGCCCAAGTTTTCTGGCATCCATTGGAACTCCGATTCTCATGGCGACATCAACTTCCATACCCTCAGCGTACCAATTCCAGAGGATAAGGAAGAACCTCGTCAGCTGTTTGGCGACACCTTGGAAGTCGTGGTTGGCATCGGCAAAGAGTCGGTCTTCTTTGCCTTGGGCCACGATTACTTGGACGCGCTGAAGGGCGTGATCGATGCTTCGGCGGCCGACCCGCAAAAGTCGGTGCCTCCCATGGAAATGACTTTTGCTCTAGGCCAAATCATGGAGTCGACGTTTGCCGACGAAGAGAAACGAGCGACTCTCGAGTCGATTGCCAACATTTTGGCGAATGAAGCCAACGGCCGGGATCACGTGAAAATCGTCGCCCAGCCGATTCCCCTTGGCGCACGTACCCGCGT
Organism: Planctomycetota bacterium; assembly: GCA_013151315.1. Lineage (GTDB taxonomy): Bacteria > Planctomycetota > Planctomycetia > Pirellulales > Lacipirellulaceae > Bythopirellula. The sequence goes on from JAADIN010000238.1 coordinate 6,505, forward strand.
CGAACTCGAAGAAGGCGTATTGCGAGCTATCGGCGAAGGGGTGAACCAAGCTCGAGCGCAAGGCGTCGGTTCCGCTGATTTTTAGGGCGAACCGGTCCTGCCACTCGAATGTCTGACAAGCGGGCATTGGCCGCCAACGCGGTTGATGCCCGCTTTTTTTGTTACAATCGCCCGTTGACTCAGGAAAACCTATGGCGACACTCGAAACCATGCAATTCCCCACTCTCGTAGAAGAGATCGCCGGCCACGCCGTCGGCCAGTTGGCAAAACAATTCGGCACCCCGCTGTATGTCTACGACGCGGCGACGATTGCCGAGCGGATTGGCGACCTGGCCCCGTTCGACGCGGTCCGCTTCGCACAAAAAGCGTGTTCCAACCTGGCGATCCTCGATCTCGTGCGTCGCCACGGCGCGGTCGTCGATGCGGTGAGCGCCTACGAAATCCGCCGCGCGCTGGCAGCCGGCTTTACTGTGGGTGATGGCACAACAGGCGACGACGAGACGCCTCAAATTTTTTATACCGCCGATCTCTTCGATCGTGAGTCGCTCGATCTGGTGGTCGAATACAAGATTCCCGTCAACTGCGGCTCGCCCGACATGATCGACCAATACGGCGCGCGTCTCCCTGGCGGGCAAATCACGCTGCGCATCAACCCCGGCTTCGGCCATGGGCATAGTCGAAAAACCAACACCGGCGGCGACGGCTCGAAGCACGGCATCTGGCACGAGCAGCTGGACGATTGCGTCGAGCGTGCCAAACGCAACAAGCTGACCATCACCGGCTTGCACATGCACATCGGCTCGGGCACCGACCTCGAGCATCTGAGCCAAGTCTGCGGGGCGATGGAGAAGGCGGCCCATGTCGTCGGGCCTACGTTGCGTTCGATCAGCGCCGGCGGCGGCTTGCCGACGCCTTACCGCGAAGACGACAAGCGGGTGGACTTGGCCGCTTACTTTGATCTTTGGGACGCCACGCGCAATCGTTTGGCAACCACCTATGGCAACCCGATCAGTCTCGAAATCGAGCCGGGCCGCTATCTGACTGCCGAGAGCGGCAGTCTCCTCGCTGAGATTCGCGCCATCAAGCATATGGGTGAAAAACTCTACTACCTTGTCGACGCAGGATTTAATAATCTTGCCCGCCCGATCCTCTACGGCTCCTACCACCCCATGGCAATCTGCCACAGCAACGGCGAGCGCGGCGGTCCCACGTCTGGGACGGTCGAAGCAATTATCGGCGGCCCCCTCTGCGAATCGGGCGACATTTTTACGCAGGAAGAAGGCGGTTACGTTTGCACCCGCACCCTGCCCGAAGCTGCGGTCGGCGATTATTTGGTCATCGGCTGCGCGGGCGCCTACGGAGCCGTGATGGGCAGCAACTACAACAGCAAGCCGCTTGCTGCCGAAGTGCTTGTTGAGAACGGCAAAGCAAACCTCATCCGCAGCCGGCAGACGTTTGATGATGTCATTCGCGGCGAAGTGATTCCCTGAACTCGCTCAAGAGCAAACCAACCCTATGCCCACTACTTCTCTCGTCCTCACCCTCCTCGGCCAAGACCGTCCCGGCTTGGTCGATTCGATTGCCCAAACCGTCGCCGAGCATGGCGGCAACTGGGTCGAAAGTCGCATGGCCCATCTGGCGGGTCAGTTTGCGGGTATTCTTCGTGTTGATGTCGAGGAGTCGCGTGCCGAAGAGCTTACCGCCGCAATCCAATCGCTTACCGCTGCGGGTCTCGAATCGGTGGTCCACTCGGTGCCAGTCGTCGCAGCTCCGTCCGACAGTCCCGTCGTTCGTCTGTCGCTGGTCGGCCAAGACCGCCCGGGCATCGTCCGCGAGATCAGCCGTGTGCTGGCCGCCCATGGGGTGAATGTCGAAGAGCTGAACACCGAGTGCCGTCGGGCCGCCAATTCGGGGCAAGAAATTTTTCAGGCCGACGCAAAGCTGCGGCTCCCAACAGGTTTTTCAGTCGAGCTGCTTCGTGTGGCGCTCGAGCAAGTGGCTGCAGACATGATGGTCGATCTTTCGATCGAGTGAGGCAAATCACTAATGACGAAATTCGGAAATTGGGTACCGCCCAGCTTCGTGTAAAAAATGTACGCTGAGCCGCGTCGGTGTTTCACTCCTGTGCAGGTTGTCGAAACGTCCTTTCCGTCCCGCGGGCCTTATCACCGCGTTCCCACCGAAGCCAATGCTCTCGCGTTGCCTTTGCGAATTGCGATGGTGAAACTTTGTCGGTTGAGCCAAACTGCTGATTGGGTACTCCGTTGACCTCTTTGACTCCCATGTGGAGATGTGGGAAAGCCGATGAACTGAGCATCTGCAATTCGCTATGGACTTGCCTAGTAATCTTTGAGAGTGAAGGCATGGTATCGGGTTGAGGGATGCCGAGTGCGAGGTTCCAGTGGATGTGGTGTATCACGCCACGCTCGTCGGCGTGATTCGCCTTCGCGTATTCACCTTTTGGAGTCATGCCAAGTTCAAGTTGAACTTGGCCTTCCCGATTGACGAACCAATCCGGCTTTCGTCCACGTGGCACCATAATCCACCACTCAACATCGACACCTCTCTGATTCGCATTGGCAAGCCTCAGACGAAAATAACCGGACCCTTGCGGTGAAGCATCCCAGTTCGTTGCTGGCCCATCCGTAAAATACAAACCGGGTTGAACCCTTCTTCGAGTAAGGGGATACTTGATCAGTGTTTTGTCAGTACCTCGGACCGACGTCCTAAGAAAGACGCCTCCGTTTTCAAAGCGTTTTGCTTGATGAATGGTATAAATCAACCCTTCCCGTTGCTCGGTGTGGAATGAACCTTCAACCGCCGTTAATTGCTCAAACGCTTCATCGGTATCAATAACTTGCACATCTGAACCGAAATTTGGCTCAAACCATTTCGGGTCAACCGACACATCGTATTCCCAGGTACGGATAATGTGAGTTTGCCACTCACCAGCGACGTTGTTCTGCGATTCGATACGCTTTAGAAGCGATTCGGAATTGATGAAGACCAATGTTCGACGTTTGTCAAAATCGAGAAGGGACGGGTCTGCCGGTTTAACAGCTCCATGAAATGTCAGTCGATAACATTGATGCCCCATGCCATCGATTATGCGGTCACCTGCTGGGTAACGCTCGCAGTCGCGTTCGAGTGTTTTGCGAATGTCGAGAGCCTTGTCTAATAGTTCGTCTGTACCTTGGCTCTTCGTTCGCGATGCCGTATCCGAACCATTTGCAAACTCCCAAAAGTAGATTCCATTGTCGATGCGAGTCTGCTCGGTGTTCATGACGACGAAGCCTTGGTTGCGTGCGAACCACGTTTCTCCAACTTGTGTGATAATCCCATCTTCAGTTTGCATATAGACTACTGCGTGCAAAGATTGCACCTTCTTCATCGCTTCCATGACCTGTGCATAAAGCACGTTTCCGGAGGACTGCAAGTCACTCGTCCACCATAAGCCGATGCAAACAATGATTGAAGCTGCTATCCAATAGCTAAATCGGATGATTCGACTCTTTGAACGATGCGGATTGGTTGCAAGGCAAGGTGCCTCGGCCAATCTTGCCATGACACTATCAACAAAATGCTCATCCCTCGGCCATTTGGGACCAAGCTGTGTTAGCTGTTGTTGGAGGTTGTCATCAGTCATCGCGAAACCCTTTCTAGGCATTGACGCAAACGGACAACTGCCCTGGATAGCTGTTTAGTTACCGTGCCTATTGGGCGGCTAGTCAGTTCCGCTACTTCGCGGGCAGAGTGCCCGTCAAGATAATAAAATACGACGACTTCCTTTTCATGGTTAGGAAGCCTTCCAATGGCTCTCGCGAGGTCTTCGCAATCCTGAATCCATGCTGGAGCGGGCGATTTGTTTAGCGGTTCTGCCACGGAATCAATCGAAACTGATACAGAAGTCTTGCGAGAGTGCCGTACAGCTTCCCGTCGAGTGAGCGTTAGTAGCCATGTGCCAAAAGTCTGACCGTTACGCAAATTTCCAAGTTTCCGAAATGCAATAACAAAACTGTCTTGAGCCACATCTTGTGCGGTGTGGTAGTCGTTCAAAACTGACCATGCGGTAGATATGACAGCGCGTTCGTACCGGCGAACCAATTCGGCAAACGCGTCACGGTCCCCTGATTGTGTTGCTGCTACCAGTTCCGCCGTGGTTCGCATGTGCTTGTCCCTGTTTGCTTATTGGCTCTCAGTAAGTATAGAGGCGGATAAGCCACGCTATGCGACGTAGAAATTGAGAAAATGTGCACTTTGTCTAGATTTAGTCTCGCGGGCGGCACCGCCAGTCGGCCGCAATTGATGTGGCCACTGAGTGAATCTTGAACGGCCGATTGTCGGTGGGCGTAGCCCAAGAGGTGGTTACGCTACGGATTCCTGAACAAAATGGCAACATGTCCCACTAACGGCTGGACTTGTGCAGTGTGCCGTCGATTGGAAGTAGAGCTCGGCACGTTTTTTCCAGAGGGGAGAACCGTCCGTGGTGTCGCTGGAGTGGATATTCTGATGACCTCCTGTCGCAAGCGACACCGACAATCGGCCGAATAGAAATTACCTGGTGGCAACGTTTTCCTCGGCCGACTGTCGGTGCCACCCAAGCAGAGGTAGTTGAAAAGATGGGTGCGGGAAGATGAAGTCGTAATCATCGATATTGGCCAATCGGCACTCTGATCGGCAGAAATCTACCAAGGCCTCCCTAGAGCTCTGTCGCAGCTTAATTTCCGGATTAGCCGTTTTGGCGCTAGCCACGGTTGACGCTGAAAAACCGTGGCTAGCGCCAAAACGGCTAATTTGCTCTACCCGAAAGTTGAGCTGCGATAGAGTACTAGAGCCGTATTTCGCCTCAAAAAGACCGCAGCCACGCTTGGCTGCCAACCGACAATAAGTTAGGATTGTGACAGATTTCACGATCTTTGCCTCCGGCGATCTGTCAGATCGCGGCTATCTCCTGTCAGATCGCGGCTATTTTCACTCGCGCCTCGTAACTCACAACTTATCAGCCATGGCCAAAAAAGGTCCCCGCAAAAAAGTTCCCAAAGAGTTGGCGATTATCAACGCCGACAACTGCACCGGCTGCGAGTCTTGTCTCGAGATCTGCCCCGTCGATTGCATCTTCATGAATAAGATCGATCGGGGTGTTGTGAAGGGCGTGCAGCAATGGTGCGAAATCGACCTCGAACGGTGCGTCGGTTGCGAAGTTTGTGTTCACATCCCGGGCAAGAAGTCGAATCCTTACGAGTTGCTGGTCTGCCCGTGGGATGCAATCGAAATGGTGCCGACCGAAAACGCGGCGGTGGTGATGGCCCAAGTTGGCGGCCCGCCCGAGTACATCTACGAAAACTGGGACCGGCTTGGGCACGGCCCAAAGCTTGGCTGAGCTGCGCGCTTCTAGCTAAGCTCCCTTCGTCATTCACCTAGAGGAGATGACCTTGGCCCTCAAATCGGGAAAAATCCATCAAGGCGACTGCCTCGAGTTGATGCAGAAAATCGACGACGGCTCGGTCGATCTCGTCTTTGCCGACCCGCCGTTTAATATCGGCTACGAATACGACAAATACGACGACCGCCAGGACGACGAGAAATATCTTGATTGGTGTCGCCAGTGGATCGCCGAGGTGCATCGAGTACTGTCGCCCAGCGGCACCTTTTGGCTAGCGATTGGCGACGATTATGCGGCCGAGCTGAAAGTCGCGGCACAGCGGGAAATCGGATTTGTCACGCGCAGTTGGGTCCTCTGGTATTACACTTTTGGCGTGAACTGCAAGAACAAATTTAGCCGGTCGCATACCCATCTTTTTCATTTCGTAAAGGATGAAAAGCAGTTTACGTTCAATGCCGACGATCCGGCGATTCGAGTCCCTTCGGCCCGCGCACTCGTCTACGGCGACAAGCGAGCCAATCCCAAAGGCCGCCTACCCGACGACACCTGGATTCTCCGCCCGCAAGATTTTCAATCCGACGCCTATGGTTTTACGCCTGAGCAGGACACATGGTTCTTCTCCCGCGTCGCCGGCACCTTCAAAGAACGCCAAGGTTTTCATGGCTGTCAGATGCCCGAGCAATTGCTCGGGCGCATCATCCGCGCCAGTTCCAACGAAGGCGATTTGGTGCTCGACCCGTTTTCCGGGAGCGGCACGACACTCGCGGTTGCGAAAAAACTGGGGCGTGAATTTTTAGGCTGCGAACTGTCGGAAGACTACGTGGCCTACGCTACGGAGCGGCTGGAAGAGATCGCTCTCAACGACGCTCTCGACGGTCCCGCCGACCCGATCGCCAGCGCCCCCAGCACAAAAAATGGCACCACGCTAAAATCGCGGAATCGCCGAAAGGCTGCCAGCGAGCGACAAGAAATTCTGGTTCCTGATAGTGCTGATTAATCTATAGACCGAGGCCGCGATGGAAAACCCTCTCGATTAGCCCGCCGATATTGCTCACGATTTTCTTTCTTCACCAACTGCCCACAAGCGGCTCCGATATCGGCTCCCAGCGAATAGCGAATCGTGGTCTTCAGGCCCGCCTGCATGCGTGAGGCACCGTCGAGATCCGAATCACGCTGCTGATAGGATGATTCATGAAAAAATCTCGCGCAGTAGGAATTTAGCCACGGATTGAACACGGATGAAACACGGATAAAAAAGAAAATTGGTCCGGCAATCCCAATCTGTGTTTCATCCGTGGCTACCAATGGCCTTACCTCACTGAAGTGTTATTTTCCATCAAACCTTTTCAAGACAACACTTTCTTATTACGTTCCCCAGCAATTTCCTGCACGTAGCGGGGCACCGCGTATCCGGGAAGCTGAGCCCGTAGTTCTTTCATCAATTGCAAACCCTCGATGATCGGCACTTCAAAATGCGAAGCCCCGGCGACCCGATCGAGCTGATGCAAATAATAGGGCACCACGCCGATTTCGATCAGCCGTTCGCTAAGTGCAACCTGCGCTGCCACGCTATCGTTGATGCCTCGTAACAACACGGCTTGATTTAGGAGCGTTGCTCCGGCGTGCCGCAAAGACGCAAGCGATTGGGCGACCGAGCTGTCTAGCTCTTGGGCGTGATTGGGAATCACCACCACGGGAGTCAGCCGGCTTCCGGTCAGCCACGCTAACATTTCGTCGGTCACGCGCGAGGGAATCATAATCGGCAGGCGCGTGTGGATACGTAATCGAGAGACATGGGGAATTGCGGCGATTTTTTCTGTGAGCTTGGCAAGCCGTTCGTCGACCAACATCAACGGGTCGCCGCCGCTGAGGATCACCTCGCGTATCGAAGGGTCTTTGGCAATCGTCGCCAGTGCCGCATCCCAAGCCGCATCGCTGTGCGGCACTTCTTCATAAGGAAAATGCCGTCGGAAACAATAACGGCAATGCACGGCACATGCACCGGTGGTAATCAGAAGCGCCCTGCCGTGGTACTTTTGCAGAACCCCCGGCTGTAAACTGGCCGTGGCGTCGCCGACCGGATCGAACGTAAAACCGGGGACTTCCCGCGATTCGTCTGCCACGGGGAGGACTTGCAGAAGGAGCGGGTCGCGAGGGTCAGCTGGGCGGATGCGAGCCAAATAGCTGGGCGGCACAAATACGGGAAACTGCCCTGCCCCGCTCGCTCCTTTTTCAGCCAATTCTGGCGGAAGCTGGAGCCTGCGGCAGAGCTCGTCGGCATCTCGTACCGCGTCGCGCAGTTCACGCTGCCACGAAGTTGCGGCTGAAACAGGGCGGACAGGCGGCGGAAAATTGGTTAGAATGCTCACGTCTCACCTGGCAAGCCAAGGGATTGCAATCCCCTGGCTTTGTCACGCTTTTCACTAAAAACCAAAACGACAAGACTCAAACATACCCGCAAAACAGAAAGAACCCCAGTGTCTAGTTACAGTACCAACGAATTTCGCAAAGGACTCAAGATTCAGATCGACGGCGTGCCATTTCAGATCATTGAGATGAACTTCCGCAAGCCGGGCAAAGGGGCCGCCCTGTACGAATGCAAAATGAAGAATCTCATTCGTGGCACCGTCACCGACAAAACCTATCGGGCCGGGCAAAGTCTCGAAGCGGCCGATGTGACCGAGTTCACCGCCCAGTATCTCTACCGGCAGGGGCCCGACTACGTCTTCATGAACAACGAAGACTACGAGCAATACGAGCTGTCCGAAGAACAAGTGGGCGACGTGGGCAAGTTTATCAAGGAAGGGCTCGACTGCCAGTTGGTGGTTTACAATAATAATCCAATCGCCGTCACGGCAATCATGTCATTTTGCAAGTCGAGTACTGCGAGCCGGCGACCAAGGGCAACACGGCCACCAGCGTTTCGAAACCCGTGAAGATGGAAACGGGAGCCGAGATTCTCGCCCCCGCATTCATCAACATCGGCGACTGGTTGCGGGTCGATACGCGCACCGGCGACTATATTGAACGATCGAAAGACCCAGGATGAAATGCGGAATTCGGATTGCGGATTGCGGAATTTTTAATCTACTTGCTACCCATTATTTCCCATCTGGAGAAAAAACATGGCGACCCCTTGGATTATTCTAATTGGTATCTTGGGCCTCGGCCTGGTGCTGTTGATGTACGGCGTCGGCATTTACAACCGACTCGTCACGCTTCGCAATCGGTTTAAAAATGCGTTTTCGCAAATCGAAGTGCAGCTCAAGCGGCGTTACGATCTCATCCCCAACTTGATCGAAACGGCCAAGGGCTACATGAAACATGAGAAGGAAACTT
>JAADIN010000040.1 GCA_013151315.1 Planctomycetota bacterium
ATGTCGCGCGCATCGCGCGGACGAGTATGCTCGATGTACTCTCGCAAGATCACATCCGCACCGCACGGGCCAAGGGCGTTGGCCCCATGCGAGTCGTTCTCGTCCATGCTCTGCGAGGCGCCCTGCTGCCGGTGGTATCGTTCCTAGGCCCTGCCGTGGCGGGCATTCTCACCGGCTCGCTTGTGGTCGAACAGGTGTTTGCGATCCCCGGTTTGGGTTCGCACTTTGTTCAGGCGGCAACGCAGCGAGACTACACCTTGGCGATGGGCTTGGTCATGCTGTACACCGTGCTGCTTTACTCGATGAACTGGTTAGTCGACATGTCCTACGCGCTGCTCGATCCTCGCGTGCGATTGGAGTAGCCGGCTAAGCCGCAAGCGGCCGCTTGCGGCTTAGCAGCGAGAACCTACAGATATGAAAAAAACAACGACCCAGGGAATGTCGCTCTCCGAAGACGCGTGGCGACGGCTGCGCCGAAATCGGGTGGCCATGGCGTCGTTGATTACGCTAGCCGTCATCTCGGTACTCGCGTTTCTCACCCCTCTCTTGCCGCTGCAAACGCCCGACTCGGCTCAAACCTCGTTGCAATACGCCGAACCCACCGCCTCCCCCCTTTGGCTCGATACGCTCAATTTAGATATCGAAACCATCAAGCGGACGCCTCAAGCGGTGGCCGAACTGAAATCTCAGTTGCCGGCGCTTCAAAAGTCGTTCGCCAAAGCCGCCCTTCGTCAAAAGGATGCCGAGATCGAGGACACGATCCAGCAGCCCTACCGCAAGCTCGGCTATGCCAATCTCGGTTGGCTCAGCCGAACCATGGTCCGAATGCGCTACGCGGTGTTTGGCGAAAAAAGCCTCAACTCGTTGTGCGGCCGCGATGTTTTGGGACGCGACATACTGTCTCGCGTGTTTTGGGGAGCACGGATTTCACTGATCGTCGGATTGGTCGCGACGATCGTTTCGCTAGTCATTGGCGTCACCTACGGCGCCATCGCGGGTTATTTTGGCGGCTGGATTGATGATGCGATGATGCGGCTGGTCGACGTGATGTACTCGATCCCGTTTATTTTTGTGGTGATTTTTCTGATTACGATCCTCGGCGAAGAGAGCGTAGCCGACGAGCTTGCCTATTGGGGCATCGACCGCATCACGATTTTCTTTCTCGTCGTCGGGGCCATTTATTGGCTGACCATGGCACGCGTTGTTCGCGGTCAAGTCATTTCGCTAAAAAACGAGCTCTTCGTCGAGGCGGCCCGCTCGCTGGGTGCAGGGCAAACGCGGATTATCTTCCTACATTTGATGCCCAATCTGTTGAGCGTGGTGCTGGTCTACCTGACGCTGACCATCCCCCGCGTGATGCTTTTTGAGGCTTTCTTGTCGTTCCTAGGACTCGGTGTCGAGCCGCCCGATGTTTCTTGGGGGCTGCTGGCGAACGAAGGCATCAAGGTCATCACGCCGGTAAAAATCTACTGGTGGCTGATTTTGTTCCCCAGTCTGGCGCTAGGCACGACGCTCATGGCGCTCAACTTCCTAGGCGATGGGGTGCGCGATGCGCTCGATCCGCGCTTGCGAGATGAGTAAGAGGGCAAAGCCCCGGGGTTGCAACCCCGGGGCTTTGTTTTGCTTTTTATCGGTTCGACATGAGACCGGCGCGAGGATAAACTGGAAGGCTACCCCCACCGTAACCGTTTCCCGCCTGCTAAATAGAGTTTCCATGACTGACGAGGCCCCTCTTGATAAACAAAAGCCGATCCAGGATGTCAATGTTCTGGGCACGACCCCTCTGCTCTCCCCCGCAGAGCTCAAGCGCAAATCGCCGCTGAGCGACCGGGTGGTCCATTCGGTTTACGAGTCCCGCGAGATCGTCAAAGCGATACTCGCCGGCCAAGACCCTCGGGTCATCGCCATCGTCGGCCCCTGCTCGATTCATAACCAACAAGAAGCGATTGAGTACGCCGAACGGCTGTTGCCCATGGCCGAAGCGGTGCGAGATCGCATCTTGGTCGTCATGCGGGTCTACTTCGAAAAACCTCGCACCACGGTCGGCTGGAAAGGGCTCATTAACGATCCGCATTTGAATGGCACGTTCGACATGCCGACGGGATTGACGTTGGCTCGCGAAATTTTGTCGGCCATCAATCAGATGGGGCTTCCCACCGCCACCGAGATGCTCGAGCCGATCACGCCGCAGTATATCACCGATCTCATTACGGTCGCCTCGATCGGCGCCCGAACCACCGAGTCGCCCACGCATCGTCAGATGGCAAGTGGCCTGTCGATGCCGGTCGGCTTCAAAAACGGCACCGAAGGAAATCTTGAGGTGGCGATCAATGCCATGCAAGCCGCCCGAGCACCGCATACTTTTCTAGGGATCGATCACGATGGCAAGACCTGCATGGTCAACACGCGCGGCAACGACATGGGCCATCTTATTCTCCGTGGCGGTCGGCTGGGTCCCAATTACGACGCCGACAGCTTGGCCGAGGCGAGCCGTCTACTGAAAGACGCCGATCTTCCGCCACGATTTGTCGTCGACTGCAGCCATGCCAATTCCAACAAAGACTACGCCCAGCAGTCGGTCGTCTGGAACGACGTGATTGCCCAGCGCGCCGCCGGCAATCAGACGATCGTCGGCCTGATGCTCGAAAGTAATCTTCGATCAGGAAATCAGAGCCTCGGTTCTGACCCCAAGGCGCTCGAGCCTGGAATCTCGATCACCGATGGCTGCATCAGCATCGAAGAGACGTCCGAGCTGCTCGAAAGCGCCTACCAAACGCTCGCGTAGCTGCAATAAAACGGGGTGTGTGCAGCCTAAGAACGTGTTTTATAATTCCGGCAGGCCGTTGTGAGTGAGCCGCACGGCGCTAGCCGCGGGCCGCCCTCGAGGATAACGCCAACCCTACAAAGCCCGACGCTAGCGCGTTGCGGCTTACGTTATTTCAAAACACGTTCTAAGCGTATTTCAGACGAGTGTCGGTGCTACCCGTCGCCTATCCGCGGGCGAAGAACAGCCAATCGGTACGCTGCTCGTGGACGAGCTGATTGTCGTAGGTGACCGGCTCGATGCGCACTTGGTCGAAGACTTCGTGAAGCGCTTCGGCAAATGGCGAGCTTTCGGCGTAGGACCAGACGGCCAACACGCCACCGGGCGCAAGGTGTTCTCGAGCGGCTCGCAAACCTTGTGCGGTGTAAAACGAGACGCTTTCCTCGTCGAGCCGCTCGTTGGGCGAGTGATCGACGTCGATCAGAATGAGATCAAACCGTTGCTCGGGTGGGCTGGCCAGTCGCCCATAAACGTCGCCCTGGGTGACGACCAATCGAGGTTCGCTCTGAAGCTCTGGCGAGAGGGGGATCAACCCTTGTTCCAGCCAGCCGATGACTTGGGGCAATAGTTCGACGACCTCGACCCGCGCGACACGGTCGGAGAGCAGAGCTTCGCGTGCGGTATAGCCCAACCCGAGTCCACCGACCATCACCTGCAAGCCGTTGCCCTGATGCATGGCGAGTGCCGTCTCGGCTAGCGCCCGTTCGGAATCCGTATAGAGGCTACTCATCAAAAACTCGTGATTGAGAGTCACCTCGGTCACGATCGTTCCGGGCTGCGAGAGCAATTCACGCCGACGCAAGCAGAGAACCCCCAGCGGGCTCGATTCGTAGGCCACGAGATTCGATTTCGACATGGATTGCCAATCTAGCGGGCCTCGGGCCTACTCCGGCGATCTGTCAGATCGCGGCTATTAGAACCGATCGCGACAATGCGTCTCATCGCGGCGATTTATGAAACTGCCCCGTGTTTTTCTAGCAGCCCCATAATCTTCTCAACGCAGCCGTCCACGTCGATCTCGTGCGTGGCAAGTACGAGATCCGCGTCGGTCGGTTCTTCGTAGGGCGCACTCACTCCAGGGAAATTCGCAATTTCCCCTTCGTCGGCTGCGCCGTAGAGGCCCTCTTGGTCGCGCTGGCGGCAGACATCGATCGGAGCGTTCAAATGCACCACCAAGAATCGCTCTTTTCCGACCACCTTGGCAGCTTTTTGTCGGATCTCCTCGCGAGGAGCAAGGAACGCGGCGATGCAGATCATTCCCGCGTCGTTCATCAGCTTGGCGACTTCGGCGCTACGACGCAAATTTTCACTGCGGCCGTCGGCGGTAAAGCCGAGGTCTCGGCTGATGCCGTGACGCATATTTTGACCATCGAGCACACAGCAGGTGCGGCCCAGGTCGAACAGTTTGCGTTCCAGTGCGTAGGCGAGCGTCGTCTTTCCCGCGCCGGCCAGCCCCGTCAAAAGAATCGTGGTGGGTTGCTGGCCAAAACGGGCTTGCCGCTCTTCAGCCGTTACGTTGCTTCGCTCGGTCTGTAGCCGATCGTCGGCCTGTTCGTCCCAATGGTCGTGCTTATCGCCGGTGGTTCGTTGCAAAATCATGCCGGCTGCGACCGTGGCATTGGTAATACGGTCGATCACGATGAACGACCCGGTGCCGTGATTGTTTCGATAACCATCGAACGCAATCGGCTGGTTGAGTTTCATTTGGCAGCGACCGATTTCATTCAGGGCAAGCGTCGGCGCTTGGTCGCGATGCAGCGTGTTGACATCGATCTTATAACGAAGCGTCGCAATGGTTCCCGAAACGAGCTTGGTCGTCTGTTTGATAAAATACTGTTTGCCGGGCACCATTGGCTCTTCAGACATCCAAACGAGCGTGGCGTCGAACGAGTCGGCTAGCTGCGGAACATTCTCTGGCCGGACGAGCATGTCGCCTCGGCTGACATCGATTTCGTCTTCCAACGTCAGCGTGACCGCGAGCGGCGAAAAAGCTTCTTCGAGTTCGCCGTCGTAGGTGACGATCGATTTCACGCGGCTCTTCTTGCGTGAAGGCAAAACCATGACTTCGTCGCCCTTGCGAATCCGCCCCGAGGCAATCGTGCCGCAGAAACCGCGAAAATCGAGGTGAGGCCGGTTCACCACAATTGTACCGGATAGCGAAAGTCGATCAGATTGCGATCCGACGCGATGTGCGTGTTTTCCAGCATGTGCATCAGTGTGCTGCCGTCGTACCACGGCATTTCTTCTTCGGCCTTTTTGACAAGATTCAAGCCCAACAACGCACTCATCGGAATGAAATGCAGGTCGGTCATTCCGAGCGGGCCAGAGAAGGCGGTAAACTCCTCGCGGATTTTTTCGTAGGTCGCTTCCGAAAAGTCGACCAAATCCATTTTGTTGACGGCGACGATGATGTGCTTGATGCCCAGCAGCGACACAATAAAGCTGTGACGTTTCGTTTGCGTGAGCACGCCACGACGCGCGTCGATGAGAATAATAGCCAAGTCGCACGAGCTTGCCCCGGTCGCCATGTTGCGAGTGTACTGCTCGTGGCCCGGCGTATCGGCAATGATGAATTTGCGTTTTGCGGTCGAAAAATAGCGGTACGCAACATCGATCGTGATGCCCTGCTCGCGTTCGGCCTTGAGACCGTCCATTAGCAGGGCCGGATCGAACGTCCCGCCGGTGGAACCGAGGGTCGCCGACTCCGCCTCGACAGCGGCAAGCTGATCTTCGTAGACCATTTTGGCTTCGACGAGCAACTTGCCGATGAGGGTGCTTTTGCCATCGTCGACGCTGCCGCAAGTGAGAAAGCGAAGCAGCTCTTTCTGCTCGTGCTCTCTCAGGTAGGCGTCGATGTCGGAAGTGATTAGTTCAGATTGATGGCTCATGCGAAATTCGATCTTATTTTGCTAAGGCAATGGTAGAAGGAATCACGCAGAGACGCAGAGACGCAGAGTGGCTTTTCTCTGCGTCTCTGCGTCTCTGCGTGAGACTAAAATTGTCAAAAGTAGCCTTCTCGTTTTTTGTCTTCCATGCCGCCTTCGTCGTCGTCGTCGACGCTTCGGCCTTGGCGTTCGGAAGTGGTCGTAAGCAGCATTTCTTGGATAATCTCAGGAAGCGTCGTCGCGGTCGATTCCACCGCTCCGGTGAGCGGATAGCAGCCCAGCGTTCGGAACCGTACCATTTTCATTTCGGGCTCTTCGCCCGGTTCGAGCTTCAGCCGATCGTCGTCGACCATGACCAGCGTTTCGGAGCCCTTCATCTTCCGGCGCACAACGGGCCGCTTGGCGGCGAAGTACAGCGGGACGATCGGAATCTTCTCGAGGTGGATGTATTGCCAAACATCGAGCTCAGTCCAATTCGAGATCGGGAAGACCCGAATGCTTTCGCCCTGGTTGACTTTCGTGTTGAAGATATTCCACAATTCGGGGCGTTGGTTCTTTGGATCCCAAGTGTGGTTTTTGTCGCGAAACGAAAAGATACGTTCCTTGGCTCGCGATTTTTCTTCGTCGCGGCGAGCACCGCCAAAAGCCGCATCGAAGCTTGTTGAGGGCTTGCTTGAGCCCTTCGGTTTTCATGACCGTCGTGTGCTTGCCACCCTGCGTAAGCGGATCGAGGCCCAGCTTGGCCCCCTCGTGGTTGATATGGACGATCAGATCCCAACCAAGCTCTTCGCGGATGAGGTTGTCGCGAAACGCAATCATCTCGCGGAATTTCCACGTCGTGTCGACATGCAGCATCGGAAACGGGGGCTTGGCCGGATAAAAGGCCTTTTCAGCTAGGCGGACCATGACCGCCGAGTCTTTGCCGACCGAGTAGAGCATGACCGGGTTGTCGAACTCGGCAGCGACCTCGCGAATAATATGGATGCTCTCTGCTTCGAGTTGTTTGAGGTGGGTTAGGTTGTACGAAGTCATCGAAGAAGTCACCGAAGCTTTCACAGTTGGTGTGGGCAGGGAAGGCCACCGGGCCGAACCCAGTAGTGTAGTTTTCCGCGGAGTGAAGTACAAGCTCTTGCCCGGCAGGGCCAGAACAATTGTAAAGTCGTTTTTTTTTGAACCGCCAAGTTCGCCAAGAGCGCCAAGGAGCAAAAGAGATAGGTACTGAAACATCCACATTCTCGATTTTCCTTATTTTTCATTCCTTGGCGCTCTTGGCGTCCTTGGCGGTTTTTTGACTTGGCAATCCTCCTGCCGGCAGGGCAGTTTTCCTCAAATTTGAACTCAGGAAAGGTCTCCAAGGCCCGAAAATCGCATTATGCAGGAAAATTTGATGCTCCATTCCTTCAATCGTGCCTGCCAAAAGGTTGCAATATGCCGAGAACTGCTGATAATAGAGTTTGGCCCAAAAGGGGGGCTGGAAGCGACTGTCGCCCCACCCGCCCTTGATTCGAGACCCACGGAACAGATCTCTTTTACGTTGGCCCAGTCGATCGGGAGTCGGTGTTGACGGCTGCGGGCGTTCGCAGTTTGACATCGCATTGCCTCTTGTTGTGGGCGCGCCAGCTCCTATCTTATGACGAGCCTCCTTCCCACAAGCCATGTTGTGAATGCGACGCGCCCTCTCGGGTGGACGTTTCGATCGGTGGCCCTGGTGCTGGCCTGGGTTGGGTTCGGTACGCTTGCGTCGGGAGAGTCGGGAGATTGGAAAGACCATATCGGCTACACCCAGCTGGTCGGCGTACTGGGAAGCGCAACCCCCAACGGCAACGGTGTGCCCATTTCGCTCGTCGAAGCGGGCGGCGCAACTCCCATCTACTTTCCGAATACCGCCGATAGCGATTTTGGCGCGGCCAGCGATCCCTCGGGAACCGCCGTGGTTTTTACGGATGGAAGCGGCGGGCAGAGTAACGGTTCCTCGAGTCACGCTACGAGTATGGCCAAAAACTTTTTTGGAAACACCTCTAGCATTGCTCCCGCTGCAAACGCGGTCACGGTTTATGATGCAGGCGGGTTCATCTCCAATGTGCTCAGAGCACCAAACGGAGGGACTCCCCTTCCCCAGAATTTTCGCGTTCAGAATCACAGTTGGATCGGAAGTTTTGCAGCGGACGCGAATAACCCCACGACCGCGGAACTGAATAACGACCGCCGCGCACTTCGGCGCTACGATTACCTCATCGACACCTACGAAATCACCGCCCTGGTCGGTCTGAACAATAATACCGCTTCGCTGCCGCGTCTGTTGGGTCAGGGTTACAATTCGATTGCCGTCGGTCGAACCGACGGGGTTCATAGCAGCGGGCTTACGAATTTGGTGGACTATGGAGTCGGCCGAAGCAAACCCGATTTGGTTGTGCCACGCACCACGACCAGTGCTGCCACGGCAAGTGCCAGTTCGGCCGCAACTCTACTCCACAGCGCTGTGCTGGCAGGTGGCGAGGATGCGGCAAAATCAGAAACGATGAAGGCCATTCTGCTGGCCGGGGCCACGAAAGAAGAGTTCCCTTCGTGGAGCCGCACCACCACCCAGCCGCTCGACGATACCTTCGGAGCCGGCGAGTTGAACGTCTACAACAGCTACTTGATGATCGAAGGCGGGCAAACCGTTGGCAGTACCGATGCCACGGGCGCGATGGTCGAAACCGTCAGTTCGTCCGGCTGGGACTATCAAACCGTCAACCCAGGTGGCGATCTGTTTTATAATTTCGAGGTTCCCGTAGGCAGCACGGCGGAGGAACTGTCGATCCTCCTTGCTTGGAATGTGGAAGTGACCGATATCAGCCCCGGTCCGGCATTTACTGGCAGCGAATCGCTGGCCAATCTCGATTTGGCACTGTACGATTCGTCCGCAGGATTTCTGGATACGCTGGTTGATACGAGCACGAGTACGGTGGACAACGTCGAGCACATCTACCAGACCGGTCTCGGCCCAGGCACCTATACGCTGCGGGTCTCGGGAGCTCCGTCGAATCCTACGGAACGTGATTTCGGTTTGGCTTGGCGGCTCAACACCTTGTTTGATACGCCTTCGGCCGATTTCGACGAAGATGGCGACGTCGATGGCTTCGATTTCCTGACCTGGCAACGTGGTTTTAACACGCTGCTCGGCGCCCCGCATGCGATAGGCGACGCTAACGGTGATGGGGATGTCGACAGTGCCGATGCCGCAATTTTTGGTGCCACTTTTGGCCCCGCCCCGCCACCACTCGCGCTGTCGAGTGCAGTGCCCGAGCCAACCGCCTTGGCAATGCTCATTGCGGGCATGTTATGGTTGCCGACGCGCAGACGCCGGGTTCACTTGCCGACATAGGTGACTGAAGGCTCCGAGGGCTGCTAGCAGCCTTCCTGACGGGCGTGCTCCAGCTTCTTACGCACCGTTCGAAGGAGCTTTTAATTTCCCGTGCCGGATATCCATTTGCCAAAAACAAGGGGCAGGCGGTAGACTGTGGGCTTCGTACCAACCTATCTATCGCTACCATTCCAACGGAATCCATCATGAAAAAAACAATCGTCTTTACGAGTGGCATGCTGCTATTGGTCGCAGCGGCTTGGGCTGTTGCCCAAGAAAATTTGCCCCAGGGTGGCAGCCCGTCGGGGCAGACGGCCGCCTCCGAGGAAGTCAAACATTACAGTTACGCCATCGGATTGGATATCGGCAGCAATTTCCGAAGCAACGAGACCCCTCTGCACCTAGACAGTCTGCTCGCGGGTCTCCAGCACGCACTCGAAGGGGCCAAGCCCCAGTACGATGAAAAAGCCCTTGCGGCAGCGTTACAACAACTTCAACAACAAATGCAAGAGAAAGCGAGAGCCCGGCAACAGGCAGCAGGTATGAGCAACCAAAAAGAAGGCGAAGCGTTTCTGGCAAAAAACAGCGAACAAGAAGGCGTGAAGACCACAGCGAGCGGCCTGCAGTACAAGGTCCTCAAAACGGGCAAAGGCGCCGTGCCGGGGCCCACCGATGTCGTGAGCTGCCACTATCGGGGCACGCTCATTGATGGCACCGAGTTTGATAGCTCCTATGCCCGAAACGCGCCGGCCGAGTTTCCTGTCAACCGAGTGATCGCTGGCTGGACCGAAGCACTACAGATGATGCACGTGGGCGACAAGTGGGAGCTCACCATCCCGGCCGACCTTGCCTACGGCGATCAACCGCCCGGCCCGCCGATCCAGGCAGGCAGCGTTTTGGTGTTTGAGCTCGATCTCCTGGGCATCGTCGGGAAGTAGCTCTCTCGCTAGGTAGCAATCTGCGGTTTACCGCTGTTTTTTCAGGGGAAAATTTTTGAAAAAATGCTTCCCAAGATGGCAGCTTGAACTAGGCTTGTAGATTACTAGGGCCCCTTTTGGGGGGCTCCGGACCGCTAAAAGCGAGGGATTTTTGCCTTGGACAGGCGTCTGGTCTGGCCACGTTGGTGAGGCCGATTTTCGCACTACGTATTTTTCCAGAGATTTGGCGTGAAAACCATTGCAAGCCGGTAAAGTCAGGCTAGAATCTCTGGAGTGCCTATTCCTCGCATTTAGGCAGGTCAATCTTCAGAGGGCTATTGTATTGCTCTCGCTGTTTTTCTCACTGTTTGTGTCTATTAGTTGGAGGGCACCCTATGTTACGTAAAGTGATGTGTTTGTTGCCAGCACTCGGTTTGCTGGTTGCCACGGTTTCGGACGATGCGTCCGCTCGTGGTTTGTTTAAGAAGAAGTGTTGCAAGACCAGCTGCCAGAGCAGTTGCAATGCGGCTCCCGCTTGTGGCGGTTGTGAAGTTGCTTCATGCAATTCGTGTGGTGGCGGTGCTGTTGTCAGTAGCTGTGGCGGATGTGCCGATGGCGGATGTGCCAATGGCGGATGTGGTGGCGCAGTTGTCGCCGATGGGGGCTGCGGTTGTGGCACGCAGATGGTGACTCGGACTGTCATGGTTCCGACTTATGTCACCGAGATGCGTACGGTCAATTCGACTCAGTACAACCGAGAGCAACGCACTCGCACCTACACGGTGAACAAGCGAGTTGCTGTGCAAGAAGAGAAGACTCAGAACTACACGGTCATGGTTCCTGAGCAGCGCACGCGCACGGTCAATTACACCGTCTGCAATCCGGTCACCGAGACCAAGACTCAGAGTTACACCGTAAGCGTTCCTTACACCGAATCGGTGGAGCAAAGCTACACGGTCAATGTTCCTGAGCAGCGCACGCGCACGGTCAACTACACCGTCTGCAAGCCAGTCTGTGAGACCAAGACTCAGAGTTACACCGTAAGCGTTCCTTACACCGAATCGGTGGAGCAGTCTTACACCGTGAACGTTCCTTACACGGAAGAAAAAACCCAAAGCTACACCGTTCAGGTCGCTTACACCGAGCCTCTTGAGCAAAGCTACACCGTCAATGTTCCTTACACCGAGCAGCAAGAGCAGAGCTACACCGTAAGCGTGCCTTACACCGAGCAACGCAGTGCGACTCGTACGGTTCAGCCTGTTACCACGTACAAGACCGTTACGGTCCGCGGTGGTAGCTGGCAGACGCAGACCATGGAAGTTCCTGCTTGCGGTGGCGGTGCAGTGAGCACCGGCGGTTGTGGCAGCAGTGCTTGTGGTGGTTGCGGCAACGCCTGTGGCGGTTGCGGCAGCTGTGGCGATGCCTGTGGTTGTGCCCCAGCGACTCGCACCGTGTGCAAGCGTACTTGGGTTCCTACCTGTGAGCAAAAGCAGGTTCCCTGCACGACTTATCAGTGCACGACCGAGCAGGTGCCTTACACCTTCAACGTCTGCCTGACTCGTCAGGAGACTCGTACTCGTTCGATCACGGTTAACAAGTGTCGTCAAGAGACTCGCACTCGTACCGTCAATGTGACGAAGTATCGCCCTGAAGAGCGTACTCGTAACTACACGGTCAACAAGTGCCGTCAAGAGACTCGCACTCGTACCGTCAACGTGCAAAAGTGCCGTCAAGAGGTCTCGTACTCGTGACTACCAAGTCACTCGCATGGTGAGTGAGCAGCTGACGAAGGAAGTTCCTTACACGGTTTGCGTTCCGCAGCAGCGGACTCGTACGGTCAACGTGCAAAAGTGTCGCCAAGAGACTCGCACCCGCGATTATCAGGTGACTCGCATGGTTTCTTCGCAGCAGTCGAAGGAAGTTCCTTACACCGTCATGGTTCCTCAGCAGAAGACTCGTACTTACACGGTCACCCGTTACCAGTGCGTTCCTGAGGAAAAGACTCAGACTTACACCGTTTGTGTGCCTGTCCAGGTTCAGAAGCAGGTTGAGGTCAAGGTCTGCAAGATGGTTGCTCAGGAAGTCCAGTCGGCTGTCTCCACGGGTTGCTGCGGCAGCTGTGGTGGATGTGCGGCTGCTAGCAGCTGTGGTTGCAACTGAGAGCTCGCTGAGCTTCTCTAACGAAGATTAAACACCAGGGGTTGGGTCTTTTTGTAAGGCCCAACCCCTGATTTATGCGCTCATGGGCCGGTGGGAAATGCGGGCTTCCCTATTGCAAGCAATTTCTTGCCCAGGTATACCCACCACCCAATCGGGGAGGAGCCTTAGAAGATTGCCTTCCGATACAGCGGTGCCATGGGAGTCAATTCTCGATGCTTGAACTGTTTTTTCGGCGTTCCATTTCGATGGCCGTTCTGGGCTGGTCGCTCCTTGGTGGCCCGATCTCTCATGCTCAAAGCGAGCCCGCCGTGTTGGCGCCCCCAGGCACAGCGATCGCGCCGATCGCTTCTCCCACGCTACTTCAGATGCCAGCGCCAGAAGCCGTCTTGCCGGAGGTGATCGAGGCGGTGCCCGAGCCTGTGTTCACCTGGTACGAGCCCAACTATTGGTTTGGCCCGGCCCCTTGGGACATTGGTTTTGAGCTAGGCCTCAATGGTGCCGAGGGAATTAATCAGGCGTTGAGCATGCGTGTCGGCGGACACATCAAGCGAGAAACCGAGCGGTGGAAGTTCGATACGAGCTTGGTCTACAACAAAAACTCAGCCAACGACGTGGAAACACAAAACAACGCCTTGCTCGACCTACGTATCGACCGTCTGTTGGGCGACTCGCGGTGGACGCTGTTTTTTATCAATCAAGAGTTGTACGACGAATTTCAGGCGTTTGATCTTCGGGTTTCGTTGAACTCGGGTCTCGGCTATCAGCTTCTCGATACGGAAATCGTCGATCTGTTGACTCGTTTCGGTGCAGGTGCTTCCAGGGAGTTTGGTGGGCCTGAGGATCGTTGGGCTCAGGAAGCGCTTTTCGGGCTCGACTACGAGCATCAAATTACGCCCAGCCAACGACTGACTGCCAAGGTCGACTACTATCCCGAATGGAAAGACTTCGAAAGGTATCGTGTCGTGGCCGATCTCGGCTGGGAGATCGATCTTGATCAACCCAAGAATTTGAGCCTGAAGTTTTCGATCCTCGATCGCTACGACAGTACGCCCAATGGGGTCGACCCGAATGAGCTGAACTATGCCGTTTTGCTGATTTGGGGGCTGTAGCCGCGAGTGCTTTGTCTGCTTTCTTTTGGTAGATCATGGTCCAAGCGCGAGTGCTTTGTCTGCTTTCTTTTGATAGATCATGGTCAAAGCGCTAGTGATCCCCGCCTTCTTTGGGTAGCATGAAGCGTTCTCTTCCCCACGCCAAAATGCCGCTACGTTTGCCTCATGGATGAACCCTGGTTACTCAATCTGGGAGCGACTCTCGGTCGGGAGATGCCGATCACTCGTTCGATGCAGCTCGAAACGGTTTCTTGGACCGACCAGCAACTGGCCATGAAGATGCCGCTGGAGCCCAATCGCAACCATCAGGACTCTGCATTTGCGGGCAGCCTTAGCACGTTGTGTACCGTGGTTGGCTGGGGAACCCTTTTTATGTTGCTTCAGCAAAAGGGGCTCACGGGCAACGTCGTCATTCGCCGTGGGACGATCCGTTATCTGCTGCGTTCGTCGGAAATCGTCGCCACCGGACTACCGATTGATTCGGATGAACTTGGCTTTTTCTTTGAACTACTCCAGAGCAAAGGCAAGTCGAAGCTCGACATTGCCGTTGAAATTGCCGACGAGCAGGGCCCCTACGTGGTGTTTAAGGGTTCGTACGTGGTGCATGGTTAGCGCAACGCCACGGGGTTGCAACCCCGTGGCGTTGCGCTCAACCTACCAAGCTGCGGCCCAGTAGCAATCCACCATAGACGGCGGCAAGGCCCAGCAGCATGTTGACCCCGATGTTGAGTAGGCCGAGGCCATGCTGCGAATTTTCGAAGAATCGCGTTGTCTCAAAACCAAAAGTGGAGAACGTGGTCAGCGCCCCGAGAAAACCCACAGTCATGGCCGAATGGGTAACGGCATGCCAGCGAGGAAACTCGGCTGTGCCTAGCGGGATCAGCAAGCCGATCAAAAAACAGCCAAGCACGTTGACCGTCAGGGTCCCAAAAGGGCTACCCAAAACACGCGAACAAGCAAGGCCCACTAGATAGCGGCACATCGCCCCCACGGCGCCTCCTAGGGCAATCGCCAGCACGTGATGCAAAGGATTGTGCTCGGACATGAATGATATTGAACCGCAAACCCATAGCGAAAACAAGGCCGTAGGTTGTAGACTAGGGAAATGAACGCAGAGATTTTTTCCCAACCCCCAATCCTCAACCCTTCCCCCCATGATTCAGATTGTCGATAACTACGATTCGTTTACCTACAATCTCGTGCAGCGGTTGGGCGAGATCGATGCGCAGCTCGACATCCGGGTCGACCGCAACGACGAAATCACGGTCGAGGAGATACTCAGTCGCCGACCCGAACGGTTGATTATCTCCCCCGGCCCTTGCACTCCGAACGAGGCGGGCATCTCGGTTGAGGTGGTAGAAAAGCTGGCAGGCAAGTTGCCGTTGTTGGGGGTCTGCTTGGGGCACCAGTCCATTGGCCAAGCATTCGGCGCGAAAATTGTTCGTGCCGATCGCCTGATGCACGGCAAGACCGACATGATTCATTACAACGAAAGTCAACTGCTTGCGGGGCTAGAAAATCAAGCAACTCGCTACCATAGCTTGTTGATCCAACCCGAGACGCTGCCCAACGAGTTGGTGATGACCGCTTGGAGCGAGGAGCCCGGCGGCAACCGAGCGATCATGGCCATCGAGCACCGCGAGTATCCGCTGTTCGGTTTGCAGTTTCATCCCGAAAGTTTTTTGACCTATGCGGGCACCGATATCCTCCGCCGATTCCTCCAGGTGTGACATTCGATGATCTCCGTCGACGAAGCTTTGCAGCACGTGAGCCGTTGTTCGCAGCCGATTCCCTCGGCCTCGATTCCGATCGTTGCTGCGCTGGGGCTTCGGTTGGCCGAGGCGGTGGTAAGCAGCGTCGATTCGCCCCCGTTCGACAAGTCGATGCTCGATGGTTTTGCTGTGGAAGCGAGCGACCGTTCGCCAACGCGCCGGGTGATCGAGCAAGTGGTCGCCGGCGAGGTGCCCCATCATGCCGTGGAACCGGGGAACACGATCCAGGTGATGACCGGCGCACCACTTCCCGAGGGTGCCGATGCGGTGGTCAAAGTCGAAGACGTAAAACATCTCGACGAGGTAACTCTCGAGATGCCCTCGGCGGGCGTTGCTTCGGGAACAGGGATTCTGCGACGAGGAGCCGCTTTTCATCGAGGCCAGCAACTGTTGGCTGCTGAGCACCGCTTGACGCCGGTTGATATCGGGCTGCTGGCCGAGATTGGTCAGGCGAAGGTATGCGTGGCTCCGCGGCCGCGGGTTGCCGTGCTTGCGACGGGGAACGAACTGGTAGAAATTGGCCAGCCAGTCGGAGCGGGGCAGATTGGCAATAGCAACGGGCCGATGCTGATGGCGCTGCTGGAATCGGTGCATGCCTCATCGATCGACTTGGGAATAGGGCGCGACGATCCCGGCGAGCTGAAGCGGCTCATCTCTGCAGGCCTGGAGGCCGACATGCTGATTGTGACCGGCGGGGTCTCGGCAGGCGTCTTGGATTTGGTGCCGGGCGTGCTTCAAGAGTTGGGCGTCGAACAAATATTTCACAAGATCCGCATGAAGCCAGGAAAACCGTTGTGGTTTGGGCAGCGTGAGCGGACCTTGGTGTTCGGCTTGCCGGGCAATCCGGTGAGCACGTTGGTCTCGTTCGAGATTTTTGTGAAACCGGCGCTGCGTGCGCTCGGCGGCGAAGATTTCTCGTCGCCCCCGCCATTGCGCGGAGAGTTAACCGGCTCGGTCACACATCGGGGCAAGCGGCCCACGTATCATCCCTGTTGGATCGATTTTGGCCGCATCGATTTTGAAAAGTGTCAACAGGGGCTGCCGTCCGTGGAACTAATGCGTTGGAGCGGCTCGGCCGACTTGGCAGCGCTGACTCGAGCAAATGCGTTGGCGGTATTGCCTGAGGGCGATTACGAGTTGGCGGCTGGTGCCGAGGTGAACGTGGTTGCCTTGCACTCCGGCGACTTCTTACTCAAGTAGCCGCGATCTGACAGATCGCCGGAGTGAAATGCCCTAGATATTCCGAGGGATCAGCCCAAAATCGAGCCCCAGCACAAAGATCATCAGCGAGATGATCAGCGCAAAACCGACCGTGTGCAACGCGACCACAAACTTTTCGCTGGCCGGTCGACCCCGAATGCCTTCGTAGGCGAGGAACACCATGTGCCCGCCGTCGAGTAGCGGGATCGGCAGAAAATTGATCACCGCAAGGTTGGCGCTCAGCATCGTCAAGAAAATTAGCAGTTTGCCGCCCCCTTCGAATGCCGAATAACCGGCGGCTTTTGCAATCGTCACCGGCCCGCCGAGTGCGGTCATTGGGATTTGCGTGCCCAGCTTTCGCAGGAAGCGGAAGACCATGCCGAGCGAATTGGCGGTCTCTTGATAGCCATAGAGCAATTGTTCGCTCAACGTATCTGCTTTTCGAATGCGCTGGACCGGCAGAAAGACAAAACCACGTTCGGCTAGGAAAAAGCCATCAGCGTCTGCTGGCAAAAGCGTAGCCTGCTCCTGCTTTTCGTCGCGGGTGTAAGTCAGTTTTACTTGGGTTTCTGGTGGTAAAGATTGAAGGATTCGAACCAAGACGGGCCAGTTTTGCTGCTCCTTTTCGTCAAACTCGAGCGCCGAAGGAGCTTTGGTGCCTTTCTTGACGTTCTTAGGGAGGATGAATTCCGCCTTGGTAATCACGTCGCCACTTTGCAAGCCCGCAGTTGCGGCAGGACTGTCGGGCTGGACATCGGCAACCAGGTTGAGCACCCGGTAGGCGATTCCCAAGGCGGGAGCTGCCAAGGGGTCGTTGCGGCCAACCAAATGGGACGTCCAAGTCACTTCGCGGAGCGCCAGGTCAAGGTCCTCGGTCGCTTGTCGACCATTGCCTGAAGCAGCCGAGCGCCGAACCGTTAAGCGAATGCTGCCGTTCTCCTGGGCCAGTTGGCGCAAGAGCTCTGGTGCGGCGATCGGGTCGTTGATAGCGGGGTCTAGTTCGGCCGAGTCGGTGCTGCTGATCTTGTTGATGAAGTCGCCCGGCTCGATGCCTTGGCGCTCTGCTTCAGCTTTTGAACGGCAACAATTTTTCCCATTTCCATGACCAAGCCAAGCCGCCTCATCGGTCGGGGAGCAACCGTGATTGTCACTTCTTCGCCGCCCGAAAGGGGGCCGAAACGATCGTCTTCGGGTGGCTCGCCTCCGCGACGAACCGTGATTTCCAGCGGCTCCGACGAATGGCGGACCAACTCGGCAGCGAATTGGTGATGGGCCGTTACCGGCTTGCCGCCGACGGCAATCACTTCGTCGCCCCCTTCAAAAGGAGAAGCCACATCGCCGGCGGGCGTTCCCTTCACCGTCGGCATCTCTTGGGCGAGTCGAAGTGAACTCGGGGAAACGATTCCTACCCGGGCAAGCCCTTTGCCTTGCATCGGTTTGATCAGCAGTGTGTCTTCCTGTTCGCTGTCGGCCCGGCGGACGACAAAGGGAATTCCGGCCTCCAAATCGCCCAGCGTGACCCCGCTACGGAGCTGCATGAACGAAGGATTTTCAGTCTCGCCAATTTGTACGATCTCATCCCCGGCGCGGATTCCCGCTTGCCAAGCAGGCGAGCCGGGGGCCGTTTGGGAAACAATGCAGGGAATGTAAGGCACGCCGATTCGGAAGGCGACGGTTGCAAAGACGACCGCGAAAATGACGTTCATAATCACGCCGGCCGAAATAATCGCCATCCGCTGCGGCACGCTCTTGGCAAGATAACTGCGACTGTCGACGACAAATTTTTCGCCATCGGGCCCGGTGATCTCTTTCGTCGCGATTGCCTGGGAACCGCTCGCTTCCGATTCTCGCACTTGCTCGGCAATGTTGGCCGGGTTGTCGTCTTGACCGAGCATCTTGACGTAGCCACCCATTGGCAGAATGCCAATGCCGTATTCCGTTTCACCCCACTTGCGGCTAATTTTGTAGCCGCCAATATCAAAGCCGATGAAAAATTTGTCGCACTTCACGCCACACATTTTCGCAACTGCGAAATGTCCCAGCTCATGGACAAAAATGACCATCCCCAGGCCGAGGGAAACTTGCAAAATAACAATCAGCCATTCGACGGGCGAAGTGGCGAAAATCAAGGGCATACCCAACTTAAAATCTCCTCGCGAGCCCAACGATCGAATTCGATCAGTTGATCGAGCGTAGGCTCCGCTTCATGGCAATGGGACTGGAGAACGCTCCGGCAGGCCGGAACGATCTCGGTAAAGTGTAACTCACCGGCTAGGAAAGCCTCAACCGCACCTTCGTTGGCTGCGTTGAGCACCGCCCCTGCCGACCCCCCCGCCTTGGCACATTCGAACCCCAGCTCGAGGGCGGGAAACCGCTCGGGGTCGGCCGGCTCGAATTCAAGTGAAAAAGCACGGCCAAAGTCCAATCGTTCGGCAACGCCAGCAACTCGCTCAGGATAGGTAAACGCATATTGGATCGGCAGCCGCATATCGGGGGGGCTCATCTGCGCCACGACCGAACCATCGACAAATTCCACCATCGAGTGGACGATCGACTGCGGGTGGATCACGACCTCGATCTGCTCCGCCCCGATACCAAACAGCCAACGGGCTTCAATGATCTCGAGGGCTTTGTTCATCATCGTTGCCGAGTCGACGGTAATTTTCGGCCCCATGTCCCAGATCGGATGATCCAGCGCTTCGGCCACGGTGACTTGTTTGAGTTGGTCGGGCGAAAAATCCCGGAAAGGCCCACCGCTAGCAGTCAGAACTAGCCGTTCGACTTCCACCGGATTGCCGGCCTGCAGGGCTTGGAAAATCGCACTATGCTCGCTATCGACCGGCAGCAACAGGGCACCCCGATCTCGGGCCAGCTGAGTCACCAACGATCCCGCGACCACCAACGTCTCTTTATTCGCCAGAGCGACCGTTTTCTTGTTTTCCAGTGCCGCCCAAGTGCTTTCCAGTCCTGCCCGACCGACAATGGCCGCCAAAACTAGGTCGACCTCATCACGAGCGACCACCTCGACAAGCGCCGCAGGCCCAACCAGCAGTTCGGTTTCCTCGGGCAGCTTCGACCAATCAAAGGCTTCTGCGGCGACCGGGTCGGTCGCGATCGCCCAGCGAGGACGAAACTGCTCGGCCTGGGCCAAAAGCTGATCAAGCCGAGAATGGGCCGAGAGGGCGACGGCTCGCAGGCGGCCCTTGCTAGCCTGGATCACTTCCAGGGCACTGGTGCCGATGCTGCCCGTCGATCCTAGAACGGCAACCATTTTGGCGGGAGGATTCATAAACGGCAGTACACAGCCGCACCAAAGGAGGGTGCATAACGTAGGGATGTAGGT
Source organism: Planctomycetota bacterium (assembly GCA_013151315.1). Classification (GTDB taxonomy): domain Bacteria; phylum Planctomycetota; class Planctomycetia; order Pirellulales; family Lacipirellulaceae; genus Bythopirellula. The sequence continues at coordinate 19,557 of JAADIN010000040.1, forward strand.
AGGGATAATGAGGATGGCGCCAGAAGCACCGGTTGGCAGCTCGGAATGCAGCCGAAGCACGTTATTCTAGGGGTTTTGGCAATAAACAACAACCCGCGTGGAGATCGCGGCGGCCGAGAGATTCATTGTTATTTTGCAAGGCCTAACTTAGGATGGAGTAACGCAGCTAAGAAACACTCATTTAGCCACGCCGTTCACGGCGAGCGACCTAGAAAGCAAAGAACCATGGAAGACTCCAAAGACCCTCCAAAAAAATCACCCGAGAAAAAAACAACCCCGCAAGGCAATAATCTGGTCTGGTACGTCCTAGGCCTAATGGTACTGCTGCTCCTCTTGGGCACGGTCTGGGGCGGCAACGAGCGCCTAACGCTCAAGTGGAGCGACCTCGAAGAGCTCATCGCGGTCAGCAATCCCGAGTCAAAAACCCCCGGCAACAATTTCATCACCGTCGAGGACACATCAACCAAAACGCCCAAATGGTGGAAAATCAACGGACCGACCGATATCAAAATCGGCGCCTTCGAAGTGGTCGGCAAGCTCACACGCGAGGAAGTTCGCCCCGAGGCAATCGCCGAAGATGGCTCGATCACCGCCGAAAGCCAGCCACTCGGCAAGCCAGAAAAAGTTACCTTCTCGGTCAACCGCGATCACAACGAAGAATCGCTCGACGATTTGCTCAAAGCCAACGGAATTCCCTACACGATGGCTGGCCAGCCCAGCCCCTTGTTGGGCTACCTGATGCCGCTCATGTTTTTCGGCATGTTGCTGCTGCTGATGGTCGTGATGATGCGCCGCATGGGCGGAGCCGGTTCGCCGATGGCGTTTGGCCGCAGCCGCGGCAAGCTTTACGCTCAAGAAGACATTGGCGTCACGTTTGATGATGTGGCCGGTGTCGACGAAGCGGTCGACGAGCTCCGCGAAGTCGTCGACTTTTTGCAAACCCCCGACCGTTACCAACGCTTGGGCGGGCGAATTCCCAAGGGCGTGCTTCTGGTCGGTCCTCCCGGCACAGGAAAAACCTTGTTAGCCAAAGCGGTCGCCGGCGAGGCGGAGGTCCCGTTTTTCAGCCTTAGCGGTTCTGACTTCGTCGAAATGTTTGTCGGCGTCGGTGCCGCACGGGTGCGAGACATGTTCCAGCAGGCCGAGCAGCGGGCTCCTTGCATCATCTTTATCGACGAGTTGGACGCCCTCGGAAAAACGCGGGGCAGTGGCCAGATCGGCGGGCACGACGAGCGAGAGCAAACGCTCAACGCACTGCTCGTCGAGATGGACGGCTTTGGTTCGAATAGTGGCGTAATCGTGATGGCCGCGACCAACCGGCCCGAGACGCTCGACGCAGCCCTAATGCGCCCGGGTCGATTTGACCGTCATGTCCTCGTCGATCGTCCTGATGTAGCTGGCCGAGAAAAAATCTTAGACGTTCATCTGAAAAAAATCCGCATGGCCGAAGATGTGGTTGTGAAAAACGTGGCCGCGATCACCAGCGGTTTTGTGGGGGCCGATCTGGCCAACATTGTCAACGAGGCCGCGCTGCTTGCCGCCCGTAACGGCAAGAAGGCCGTCGGCATGGAAGAGTTCGACGAAGCGGTCGAGCGTTCCGCTGTCGGCCTCGAAAAGAAAAGCCGCATCATGCATGAGGACGAGAAGCTGCGTCTCGCCTACCACGAGGGCGGCCATGCACTGATGGCTTACGCGCTGCCCAACACCGATCCGGTCCACAAAGTTTCGATCATCCCGCGTGGCCTCAGCGCCCTAGGCTACGTCTTGCAGCGCCCCGAACACGATCGCTTCATGTGGACTCGGGAACAACTGGAAGCCCAAATTCAGGTCGCCTTGGCAGGCACGATGGCCGAGGAATTGATCTACGACCACGACATCGGCAGCGGCGCCACCAGCGACCTCGAAAAGGCCACGGAGATCGCCCGCAGCATGGTCATGGACTACGGCATGAGCTCGCTGGGCCGAGTAAAATACCGCGAAAGCGCCCGCGGCCAATTCCTCGGCGGCGACTTCGGCAGCGCACAACCCCACAGCGAGCAGACGGCCCGCGAGATCGACATGGAAGTCAAAAAAATCATCGACAAGGCTTTGGAGCAGGTCCGCCACGTAATCAGCGAGCGGCGCGACGCGCTCGAAGCGATCGCCAAAACGTTGATCGAACAAGAAACGCTCGATGGCGAGGAGTTCAAGCAACTTATGGAAGAAAACTCCCAAGGCGCCCGCATCGTCCCCGGCACCGACGTCGAGCCAAAACGGGCCGAGGAGCCCGAGGAAAATAATGACTCAGGCTCAGCATCAGCAGGCGGCTAAAAAAGGCAGGCGAGCCGCAGGCGTAAGCCTGTGGGTAGCCCCGCAATGCATCACATCGCGGCTATTTTTCGTTTTCAAGCTTCTCCGCAATCAGCGCATCAACCTGCTCGCGAAGTTCAGTCGGCACCCGAACGGCAACTTTTCGACCTATCAGCCCTAGTTCAAGCACAAGGGTATCGTCTTGCTTCTTATGAGGATAACAAACCTTGATTCTCTCCCAAGGTTGGAAACTTGAAAGCAAGGTGATGCCCTGTTCTCCGATCCAAAATTCTTTGTGCCACCAGATGCAGGTGAAACCAATGGCAGCAAATAGCCCTGGATTCAATCCCTGAATAGCTACTTGCCAAAAGCCAGCTCCTCGCTCCGCGTATTTCGCGCACTGTCCTGTCTGGAAAATGATAAAAAAGGGAGCCGTGAGTAGAAAAAACATGCCATAAATTTTTGGCGACAAGAGCCAAGTTCGCAGGCAGACAAACCACGGCAGACGAAAGCGAACTAGCCCAACTTTCTTTTCTGATCGATGCTGCCATGTGTAGCCCAACATCCAGATTGCAAAAGAAGCCGCTCCAGAACCCCAGAGAATCAGCAGGCAGCGTTGCTCGGCTCCGCTTGCCCCTCGCAAGTAGGCTCCACACAAGGCTGCGATTCCAGCGACAACGGTCGTCGCGAGCAGTAGCGACTGAAACCGGAATCTTGTTGCACTGAAGGGCTTTAATCCTTGATTGGATTCTGAGGTTTTCATGCAGGCTGTATTTCCAAGAGGGATGCTAGGTGATTTCACCCCGAACCGTTTCCAAGCTTCTCCACGATCAGCGCATCGACCTGCTCGCGAAGTTTAGTCGGCACACGAAACATGGGGTTTCCTTGAATCGAATAGACGGTACGGTCGTCGTGTTTGGTTCCCAGGTTGGGGGTAATGCGGCTGATCTCTTTCCACTGGATAAGGCCTTGCTTCAGAACCCCATTCTCGCAAAGCTGAACTTCGTTGCCTGCTCGGATTAGAAAGAGTCCGAACACCACATGCATGGCACAAATGGTTCCCCGCATGGCAGCGATCAAATAGGTAGCGATCGAATAGAAAGACCCTTGCGTAGCCATCTGTTCACACTGCGAGCTGTGGAAGATGAACATGATAGCGGCAAGGCAAAACAGAAAGATGCCTACCCAATTCGTAACGCTCGACGATGCCCAAAAGTGATAGCTCACACTGGGCAGTCGCATCAAGCACTTCCCAGAACCAGCACAGTTTTTGAGGCGCATGCGTTCGTAAGACCAATAAAAACACGCCATGGCTAACAAGAATGATCCCCAGAGCACCAGTAGATAAGGCTGCCCTTCGGGGCTGCACCGGCGGTAGTAGTTGCTCCCGATTGCCGCCAAAACGGCCATCACGCTCATCACCACCAATAGCGAGCGCATGCCGTACTGGACCGGTTTGATCGGCACGGCAGTAATTTCGTTTTCCACCATCGGCACGTTTTAACCCTCATAGGTTCAAGAGTTCTGGTAGTGCCGATTGTAGCACTTTTCTGGCGGTAGGCGCATGCGAAACAGGCAAGCAGAATAGTGAGTATGCTACGCGATCAAATCCAAGAATTTCAGAAGAACGGCCCCGCGCTGATTGCTGCCGGGATGATGATCGTGCTCACCGCGATCCTCTACCCCGGCGTGCCGATCGCGTCAGCGGTCCTGCTCATCGGCTACGGCGCACTGCTCACCCTCTTCGCAAGACCGAGCCGACAAGAACTGTTCGGCCTGATGAGCCTAACCGTCTACGCCTCGCTGGGCTGCCTAGCCGTCGCGGCGCAGACCCATGCGGCAACGGGTGGCCTAGGCTATGTGCTGATGGCAGACCATCTGCTGGCAACGGCCCTGTTAGCCTTGCTCATCAAAACAGTCTTGCAGCGATTGAGTTTTTCCTCGACGCAATGAGCCGCGGATAAGAATTTACTAGCACGCAGCGCAAGCAAGTGGGTTTTGTGAACACACTCGCTTGCGCGTCGTGCTTGTATTGCAAACTGCCGCTCGAAAAATAGCCGCGATCTGACAGATCAGAATAGCCGCGATGCGACGCATCGCCGGAGTCGAAAACGCTATCGAACAAACGACATCGGAAAACTTTCAGGCGCCTGCGTTCGCCAAGCATTCCGCTCGGTATGGGCAGGCCCCAGCGCCAAGCCGATCCAGCCATCGTCGATCACCAGTTGCGTGATCATCAGCCCCGCAAAGCGGGGGTCGTCTTGCAGCTTGGCGGCGATCAGGCTGATTTCTTGATCTTTGGGCAAGAGCTTACCGAGCACACTGTGAAGCACAATTCGCGGGCCCGTTTTCAGTCGCCGACTCGAAAACTGCAAAGAGCCCTCGCGAACCAATTTTACGGCAAGCCCGTCGAGAACCGGACGGAAGCGAGCGTGGACTCGAAAATTCCGGATCTTATCACGTCCGTGAGCCAGCTCGCGAATGTTCAGGGTGAGGCTGAAGTGATCGCGACCGCAATTGACGAGAATCGCATCGCGGGCGGCAAATTCGAGAACAGTCCGTGTGGGCAAATCCTCGGGAATCTCCGCGGCTCCCCCGAACTTTTCGGAGAAGAACTGAAACAGCTCCGGCAACTTCATTCGCCGGCCATCCAGATCGAGCCCCGCCAAGGCGTTGTTGAGCACCGTTTCGTGCATCTGCAGGCTCGCCACGCTATCCGACGGTGCCAAGGGCCGCGGGGTATGGGCACCCAATTGTCCGTCGTTGGCCAACCGCAGTTGCATCACCGCCCGTTCGGGAGTCGTGTAGATCGCAAGCGGATCGGCAATCAGCGCGAGCTGTCCTATGGGGGCCAATACGCTGTCGCGAAACTTTTGCTCCAAGTTGCTTAGCTTGAGGTCAGCTTCCTTGTCCATACGCCGGCGCGCTTGACGGGCCACCTTCGCCTTGACTTGCGACATCGCCGCGGGACGCGATTTTTGATTCTTGTTGCGAGCGATTTCACGCAGCAAAGAACCAAACAGGGGGACTGAATCAAGTTGCGAATCGACGCCCACCAGCTCGTGTCGACCTTTTGCCGACGATTTTGCAGGCAAGGCCGTCAGCCCTTCTTGATCGATGACGATCTCCTTCTTGACTTCGTATTGCATTTTCGCCGTATTGCGAACGCGGGCAGGCCACGTGTCGGATTGGGTGCTGGAAAAGACTTTACCAAAAGCTTCCAAGCGGAATCGCCAACGGCTCGGATCGGGAAGCAGGCGGACTTGTAGGCTCGTCGTCGTGCGTGCTTTGCCCTGGACTTTCGCACCGGCAATCCGCTCGCGAACGGGCGTCACCGTCGCCTTCGGTTGGAGAATCATGCGATTGAGCAACTCGTCGCTAAAGGCGATTCGCATGTTGGAACCGCGGTAGTGCTGCTTCAAATGCTCGGCCAATGTTTGCCAACGCGGGTTGCTGGACCACTGCAATTGCTGCTGCATGTGAGCAATGGCTTCTGCGTACCGCAGCTCGCGACCCTCTTCATAACGTTCGACCAGTGCCAAAAGGCGATCGAGATCAACCGCTTGCGCGGCCCAGGGCTGTAGCTGCCGGCGCAGGCCCCGCAGCGAGGAGGTCGTCAAAAACTCCGCTTGGACCTTGGTGAGTCGTGGGTCCGCCATGCGCGAGAGCACTTGGTGGGCCAGTTGGCTTTGTCTTTTTGAATGGGTCTTCGAGTCGATTCCCGCCCCTTCGCTCGAGGCGTCGACCAGCGAGTCGAGCAGCAGGTACTTGCGCCAGGCGATGCCGTTGGATTCAGTAGCCAGCAGCGTCGCAACTTCGCCCAAAATGGGCATCAAGCTCGCAGGACTCGTAGGGAGATCGGTCACCACGATCTGCTGCGGTCCTTCGCCAAGCATCGCCTCCCAGATTCCAAGCCGACGCTGGAGTGCTTCAGCAGCCTGCAGCCAATCCTGCTGGGTGGCAGGGCTGGAGACCTGCAGGGCCCGATCATTTCCCGCCTCGGCCAAAACGCGTAGCTCTTGGAGAAGGGCTATCGCCTCGGTTTGCTGAACTGGGTTTTCCTGAGTTGGCGTTTCCACCGTGAGTCGCCGAAGACGTTCGACCACCTGCTTTGACCAGTCCGACGCTAGCGGAACATGGACCAGTGCCTTCAGTTGCTTGAAGAGCACACCAGGATGGTGACGAATCAACGGCTGCACAGCTTGAGCTGGAGTGAGTCGTTCGATTGCCGGCTCGGGCACGCTGCGAGGAGGCAGATCGCGACTAGGTCTCTGTCGACTAGGGCTCCGCCGATGGGAGCGCTGCCGAACGTCCAGCATCGCCAATCGATCTTTCTCGCTAGTCACCATCACCGAGCGTCGGACGGTTATTGCTTCAGGCGTTTGCTCTGGAAGGGGCAAACGATCGACGATCGTGAGCAACGTATCACGCATACGCAGCAGAACGTCGAGATCGAACTCCTGTTGGGCTGGCAATGAATCTTCAAAGGAGGGCGCGGCGACCGTTGCCTCGGATTCGTCGGGGCCAGCCGGAGGGACAGACCGATAGCGGTGCCAACTGCCAGGCGCAGCGACCGCCAACACGAACAAACAGCCCAATGCGCCGACAAGTGGCCAAAAGGATTTCTTAGATGTCCATCGATTCAACGGGAAGCCTCCAGGCCTAAAAAAACGAGATCGCTTCGAATTGTGGTGCAACGACAAGAGACCGGCCCTCTCTGCTAAGATCGGTATTCTGGGTCGCCTGCTTGCGTAGAGATGCTGTCGCCGGCCCAATCGACACCATAAAAAAAGGGGGTGAAATACCTAAATATCCCCGGTTATTATGGCTCAATACGGTCCTACGCAATTTAGGGTGACTTTGCGGGCTCTCAAGGTTTTTGTGTTGCTTCAAGTCCAGAAGTTGGGCGATTAATGTGAGCCGCAACGCGCTAGCGTCGGGTCGGGCAGCGGAGGAAAGCGTTACCCAGCGCCTGGCCCGCGGCTAGCGCCGTGCGGCTCACACTTTGCAATCGGCCTGACTGCAGGAGGATTGCAAAGTCTATTTTTTGAACCGCCAAGGACGCCAAGATCGCCAAGGAAAAAGAAATTTGCTTAAAAAACAGCTGTTTTCTTGCAGCTCGTTTCTTGGCGCTCTTGGCGTCCTTGGCGGTTTATCTGACTTTGCAGTTCGCCTGGGCCTGACTGCGAATCGCTTGCGGTTTCGCCGATCCCTCCTACAAGCTCAAATGAATGGAGGTACATAGGAGGAGATTTGAAAGTGAAACAGCAAAAACCGACCGAAGACAACAAGGCCTTGCCCGACGAACAGGCCACCAAGTTGCTCATGCAGTTGCTCGCCCTCCCGGGGCCAAGCGGAGGCGAGGGGCGTGTCGTCAAATTTATTTGCCAACATCTAATGAAAGCAGGCGTGCCCACCAGCGCCTTGAAGAACGACCAAGCTCACCGACGATCCGCTCTCGGCGGCGAAATCGGAAATCTCGTGCTGCGAATACCAGGTACGGTTCGTGGACCATGCCGTATGTTTAGCGCCCACATGGATACGGTGCCCATCTGTGTGGGCACCAAGCCGCGTCGGCGTGGCGACCGGATTGATGCCGCCGATCCGCAGGCCGGACTAGGCGGCGACGATCGGGCCGGAGTCGCGGTCTTGTTGTCGACCGCGCTCAGCATCGTGCGGCAACGTCTGCCCCATCCCCCTTTGACGTTTCTGTGGACCGTGCAAGAAGAGGTCGGCCTCCACGGAGCGAGACATGTGCGGCTGAGCATGCTTGGGAAACCAAAATTGGCTTTCAATTGGGATGGCAGGCTCGCCAATCAATTAACTATCGGTGCGACGGGCGGTTACCGCATGAAGATTCTAATTCGCGGCATCGCCAGCCATGCCGGAGGACATCCCGAGCAGGGAGTCAGCGCGATCGCAATTGCTTCGATCGCAATCGCTGACTTGGTCGAGCGAGGCTGGCATGGGCTTATCGAGAAGGGTCGCAACGTGGGCACGAGCAACGTGGGAGTGATCCAGGGCGGCGCAGCGACCAACGTGGTGCCCGACTCGGTAGAGATTCGCGCCGAAGCGCGCAGCCATCACCCTACGTTTCGAAAACGTATCGTCCGAGAAATCGAACGCGCCTTCCAGAAGGCGTGCAAGCAGGTGCGCAGCAGCGATGGCCGTCGCGGAGAAGTGACGATGTCATCTCGACTACGAATCCTTTTGTCTCGCGAAAGACGAGAGTTCAGTACAGGTTGCAACCGAAGCGGTCCAATCCATCGGCGGCGAGGTCGAGTACGCCATTGCCAACGGAGGCCTGGATGCCAATTGGCTCACAAAGCATGGCATCCCCACGGTTTCGCTCGGTTGCGGCCAAAACAATATCCACACCGCCACCGAATGGCTCGATCTCCAAGAGTTTCACCGAGCCCGACGAATCGCCCTTCACATTGCGAC
>JAADIN010000185.1 GCA_013151315.1 Planctomycetota bacterium
TCGGCTGACGAACCGTTTCGTCGGCTCAGGACGGTAATCCAAACACCGCAGCCCAGAAGCCAGATGGCAAGCAAGACCCCTATCCCAAAAACCGGGACGCCAGCCCACTCGACAGGAATACGAAATAATTCCGAACGCATGTTGAAAAATTGCTTTCGACGGACCGCCACGCGGTCCGAAATACGGAGGCAAGTGCGCCTCCGTCTACTCTTAAAAACACAAGCTGCTCTGAAATACACAAGTTCACATAACCGGCGAGCAGACTAGCCGATTTTGTGGTTGTCGATCAACCGCGTTTGGCCCACTCGGGCGGCAATGGCTACGACCGTCGTTTCTGTGATCGTCTCCACTTCGTAGACCGTACCCTCTCGAAGCATCGCGATTCCACGTCAACGTGTTCGAGCAACGGTTTCATTTTTTCGGTGATTACTGCAGCGCTCGTTTCGCCCTCCGCGACCAGCGTTTCCGCGATTTTGAGCGCTTGCCAAAGCCCGCTTGCTTGCTTGCGCTCCTCGGGACTTAGATACGCGTTCCTCGAGCTCTTTGCTAGGCCATCTGGCTCGCGCACGATGGGACAAACGCGAATCTCGATTGGCACGTTCAAATCCGCGGCCATCTGCCGAATCACGAGCGACTGCTGATAATCTTTTTGGCCAAAGTAAGCTCGATCCGCCGGCACGATCTGAAACAGTTTTAATACGACCGTCGCCACGCCGCCAAAGTGATCGGGTCGCGACTTTCCCTCCCAGGGCAGAGCAACCGAACCGACGTCGACCGACGTTTCGTGCCCCTCGCGATAAACCTCTTCGACCGGCGGAGCAAACACGAGCCAACAGCCACGCTGCTCGAGCAACTCCAGATCACGATCCAGCGACCGAGGATAGTTTTTTAGATCTTCGTCGGGGCCGAACTGTGTTGGATTCACAAAAATGCTGACGATTGTCTTGTCGCACTCGGCCAGCGACGCGTCGACCAAACTCAGATGCCCTTCATGCAGGGCCCCCATCGTCGGCACGAAACCGACCGTTTTGCCCGCTTGCTGGGCCGCGCGCACTGCCTCGCAAGTCTTGGCCGCCGAGGTTTCCACTCGAATTGTTGGAGATTTTATTTTAGACATACAAAAAACTATTCCGTAGATAACACGGGAAGCTCAGGCCAAACCGATCGAATGGCCGCGATGGCTTCTTGCAAGACGACGGTCGGTTCGTCTGCCTGGATTCTCGCCATGGGACCGTGGCCTTTGCCTTTCAAAGACTCTTGAAATGACGATTGGGGGAGGAAGGATCCGTTTTTTTTTCTTTTTTTTGTGCCCATTTTTTTCCAAAAATTTTCTTGGGAACTCGGCTCCACGGTGATCAGCAAGGCAGGATGGAGAATGCTAGCATCTGCTGGAGGACCTTTCTCTGAAGGCGTACCCCACTGTGTGGGTACGTAGATTTGCTCAGTCTGAAACAGCTTCCCAGCGACGACCTCATCGTAACCAAAGGCGTTTACGACTGGCGGCACCCCCTGCTGCGACTTTCCGCAGGCTGATTCTACTGCTGCGGTCTCTTTGGGGGCACCTGGTTTTTTTTGTGCGCGACAAGTCGCGGCGCTTCTTGCCAATCCTGCTTCGGGAAGAGGCTCCAGCCTTAGGCATCCTAATTTTTGGCATAGCTCCTCTGCTAGCCAGGCGGCGATGGCGATATCTGCCGACGCTACGGCCACATAGCGGGGGGCCTCCTGTAGATGGCAGAGCAGTCTTGCTAGGGTCCAACCCGAAACAGGATCGACCATGAATCCCGCAATTTCAGCGGCCGGCTCTAAAACAAACTTCCGAAACGACATCCGAGGATGCGGGACCAACAAATTGGGGGATTCGATCACTTGGTCGGCAAAGAGGAGCAAGTCGATGTCGATTGCCCGGGCATCCCAGCGTATGGCCCGATTTCGGCCAAGCTGCGACTCGATCGTCTGCAATTCTTTGGCAAGGTCTTCTGCCGGAATCGTACAATCGAGCAGCAAGGCCCCGTTGAGAAAGGCCCCTTGGCCCGCAGGGCCGCCGATGGGGGTCGTTTCGTGCCATCGGCTCTGGGCAAGCAGCTGGCAGCCGCTCAAACTCTTGACACTGCCTGTCGCTCGACGCAGCATCGCCCGACGGTTGCCCAGATTCGAACCTAACCCCAAAAGACAACGTGCCATAGAACCATGGAATGAGAAGGGAAATAGCCGCGATCTGACAGATCGCCGGAGTAGGCCGCTTGCCAACCCCTTTTCCTTTACGATACGGCTTTAGTCCGCTGCTAGCACCCCCTCTCCAAGAAAAAAGGCCCGAGACATCCTGCCTCGGGCCTTTTCAATAGTCGTCCGTGCCAACAAAAAAAACTGGCAAAAAAACAGGAGGGGGTCTCCATTCCGCGTCACCAGCCCAGTTGCCTGAGCGGGCCCGCCAACAGTCGGTCCAATTTCGGGCGTGCCCCCCTTGAGTCGTCGCTATTTTTGTTCATGCCTTCCTTGAAAAGTTGGAACTCGGCATCCAACAGCGGCACAGAAGCGATTCGAAGGTTAACTCGAGCAAGCGCGCACCTTCAGCGCAACGCTACCTGAGAAAACCCCCGTTTGCGGCGACCTGACCCGCATCGCAACAAACTTTAACTAGACGGGCAGGTGTCCCTTACGCCCGGTTGAATGTTCTGTATCCGTTCGAATGTTCTTTTACTTAGCTTCTTGTCGTAACAGGAAGTCATTTTGCGAACCTGCAGGGCTTTGTCAAGCCGATCTTTGTTTTTTGGGGTTTCCTTTAGTCCGCTGCAACACGCAGAACGCTTGACAAGTTTTCAAGTGTGTGAATCGTGCAACCGCTTTTCCTTTGTTAGTCGCACCATTAGCATAGTAGCTGCTGGTCGCCTGCTACCTCTCTCGATGTTGGATACAGTTCATGATGCAAGAGCCCCGATCTTTTTCTCAGTTACGTATCGCCTCGTTTGAAAGCAGACGTGCTACGGAAATGGTCCGTCTCATCGAACGCATGGGGGGTATCGCGTATGTGAGTCCTTCCATGCGCGAAGTCGCGGTCGACGAAGATCGACCCGTCATCGACTTTGCAAATCGATTGATTACCGGACAAGTCGATGTCGTTCTGTTCCTCACTGGCGTCGGTACTCGGTTGCTCGTGGAACGCGTCGCAGGGAGTATTGATCGGCAGCGATTTCTCGATTCACTCTCCGACATCAAGACCGTCGCTCGAGGGCCCAAACCAACCAGCGTACTCAAAGAGCTGGGTATTACGCCCACTCTGCAAGTCCCTGAGCCAAATACTTGGCGAGACATCCTTGCGACGCTTGACGAGCACCTTCCCGTCACCAATCAGACGGTGGCCATTCAGGAATACGGTGTCCGCAACGTAAGCCTCACGGCGGGCCTCGAAGCGCGAGGGGCACTCGTCGAGTCGGTGCCGATCTATCGCTGGGATCTGCCGGAAGACATTTCCTTGTTGCAAGAAAACATTCGCCGCCTTGTCGCTGGAGACCTCGACGTCGCCCTGTTCACTGCGGCTCAGCAAGTGGTTCATTTGTTGCGCGTGGCCAAGCAAATGGATTTGGAAACGCCGATGCGCCACGCGATGCGAAAGATTGTTATCGCCTCGATCGGCCCGACGACTAGTGAAACGCTGCGAGAAGAAGCATTTCCTGTCGACTTCGAGCCATCGCATGCCAAAATGGGACATCTGGTCCACGAGCTGTCGCAACAGGGAGTGGAACTCGTTGAAAAAAAATGCAAGGTAGCCGCCCGAATAATGACTCCCTCAAAAGAAACTTCCTCGTCCGATCAAACCCCTGCCTGGCGGGACAGCCCGTTTATGCGCGCTTGCCGACGCGAGGAGACGCCCTACACGCCTGTTTGGCTCATGCGGCAAGCAGGTCGATACATGGCCGAGTACCGCTCGGTTCGCAAGCAGACAACGTTTCTTGAGCTCTGCAAAAATCCGCAATTGTGCAGCGAAGTGATGTGTACTGCCGTCGAGCGGCTCGGCGTCGATGCCGCGATTATTTTTTCTGATCTGCTGCCGATCCTCGAACCGATGGGGATGGAACTCGAATTCGTTGCCGGCGATGGACCCAAGATTGACAATCCAGTGCGCCAGGCCAGCGATGTCGATCGTGTGCTCGAACTGGAAAGTATCGATGCGCTCGACTTCGTCATCGAAACGGTCACACAAACTCGGCGCGATCTTCCCGAGTCGATTCCTCTGATTGGCTTCGCCGGTGCCCCGTTTACTTTGGCCAGCTATGCCATCGAGGGGGGCAGTAGCCGAACCTTCCTGCATACCAAGACGCTCATGTATCGCGAACCGGAGGCGTGGCACGACTTGATGCAACGCCTGTCGCGTTCGATCGTGCTTTATCTCAATGCGCAGATCGCGGCCGGAGCCCAGGCAGTGCAGTTATTCGATAGCTGGGTCGGCTGCCTAAGCCCTGAAGATTACCGCCGCTATGTGCTGCCCTATGTGCAGCAGATCGCCAAAGGTCTCTCTGCCGAAGCACCGCTGATTCACTTCGCGACAGGAAACCCGGCTCTGCTGCCGTTGATGGCCGAAGCCGGCGGCGATGTGATTGGCGTTGATTGGCGAATCGGCTTGGCCGAAGCGTGGCAAACGGTTGGCTACGACCGAGCGGTGCAAGGAAATCTCGACCCGTTGGTGTTGCTAGCGGATCGCGAGACGATCGCCACCCGCGCGACGGAGGTCCTCGAAGGGGCCGCCGAGCGTCCCGGTCACATTTTTAATTTAGGGCACGGTGTATTGCAGCAGACGCCGGTCGAGAACGTGCGCTATCTGGTTGATTTTGTTCACGAAGCGAGTGCGCGATAGGGTGCCCGCTATTAGGCCGAGGGGCGACGGTAGTATTGATAGGCCGACAGTACTTCGTAGAGATCGCGTGAGATCGTGATGTCGTCGTGCTCGAAATCGCTGAGCCAAGTTCGCTCGCTATTCACGGCATCGGCGATCAGCGGCAAGACTTCGCCAATCGAGACCGTCACGCAATCTTCTTCCGCCGTCTGCGGTGCGATTTCGATTTCGGTTTCTTGCGGGCCGCGATAGAGCTTAAGATAAGTATCTGGCATGACTGAGGGTTCCTTCCCATAAGTACATTAGTGTTCTTCCAGACGCAACGTCCCCCCTCGTCTCCGGAGATATCGGCCAGCCCGGTCGTCGGCATGAAGTCCATCTGGCAAGATAATCCGTTTTTACTGGTGGTAGCTGCTAGCAAAAGCCAAGGGGTTGCAACCCCTTGGCTTTCACAGGATGATCGACGCCAATCACCCGACACGGAGAATGCTAGCAGTGGATTTTAGAGAACGACTACACCGGGCCGCCGAGCGAGGCCAGCAGACCAAAGACGCCAAAGTACGCGAGGCGGCGGCCAAAGCGCTGAGTGAAGAAGAATGCCGGCGGCTGCACTCAAGCTACCGCTTGCGACTGACCGAGCACATCGAGAAGTGTCTTCATCAGTTGGCTGATAATTTCCCAGGCTTTCATGTCGAGACCGTCGTCGACGACAAGGGTTGGGGGACCGCAATCCGGCGAGACGATCTCTCGATCCAAGCTGGCAAGCGAAATAATCTCTTCAGCCGGCTGGTCATGACCATCAGCCCGTATAGCAAATTCCACGTTTTGGATCTTTTGGCCAAGGGAGCCATCCGAAACAAAGAGAATTTTAGCCGTAACCACTATCAACTACTCAAAGACGCCGACCTCGACAGTTTTGAGCAAATGATCGAACAGTGGACGCTCGACTACGCTGAACAATACGCGGCCGACAACGCATGAGCGATGCCGTCATTCGTCATTCGCTAACACCAACTCGCGCAATCCTTCCAGGCACTCAACGACGACCTCAGGAGTGGTTGCCGACCAACCCTCGCGGCGATGCGCGATGATGGCCAACTTGAAGCTCTCAAATGCCTCGGCCAAATCGTCAGGCAGATTCTCGACGTCGACACCAAGCCGCGTACGCTTGCTGACTTGGGCGGCTTGT
>JAADIN010000074.1 GCA_013151315.1 Planctomycetota bacterium
TTGAGGCCAATATCTTCGGCCCGATAGGGGAGGAATTGATTCGTCGCTTGAAACACGGGCCCCCCTAAAAAACACATCGCCAGTACGATCGCCCAAAAACGCGGGTTGCGCATCAGGCGTCCTAGGTCACTGAGGGTGCGGTTCCAATCATGGGCATCGTCGTCGTGCGCAAAGCAACCCGATCGTTGGCCCCAAAGCCCGATCAGCACACCGCTCGCAACGGTGACGACGGCCAAGAGCGAAAAGATCGGTAGAAAGTCATCTACTTGGGGCGTCGTACTCGCCTTTTGAAAGCTGAGCCATGTCTGGCCGAACGTCGACCAATCGCCTGCGTACAGCAACGGACCAAGCTCTTTCCAGTAGAGCATGGCGCGTCCGCTGAGAGGCGCGATCACGCCCCCAACCCCAAGTGCGCACATCATCAGGCCATTGGAAAGCCCTTTACGCTCGGGGCGGACCATCTGCACCAGCGAGATGCCGCCGATCCACATGACTGCTCCGGTGAGTCCCGACCAAAGGGCGGTCATCTTGACGACGCTGGGTGCCGGATCGTAAATCAAGACGAGCGGCACCGCAACGGTAAGTATCTGTGCGACCGACCAGATGCGGCGTTCTCCATAGCGACGCGAGAGGAGCCCAGCCAGGATCGGACCGATGATCCAGGGGGTCACCTGATACTTCACCAACTGGGCATAGATATCCGCCGGATAGTTAGAGTCGACCGCTTGCAACGCACTAAAATAGAGCGGCAACAAGTAATCGAGAACCCCCAGGTAAAAGAAGCCAAGGATGGCTGCCGGGATCACGATCCGAAGTCGGGCTGTGCCGGCGTCGGGGTTCAAATTGTCGGTGACTTTACTCATGCGAAATGTTTGAATTGAAAAATGGGCTTCAAGTTTCTACTTGGCCATCTGCTTGGCGTACTCGACAATTCTCGCATTGAGCTTTTGGGCATACTGCCAACTATGCGCGTCGGGCGTGTAGGTGGCCGACCGAGAGTAGGCGCTCTCTTGTGGAATCACGCCTCGACGAGCTAACAGGTCTTTTTCGACCTGGGCGAACAACTCAAAGTTTTGCAGCGAAAAGACGATCTGCGGCAGCACTTTTTCGAAAATCGCGACAGCCTGTTCTTCCTTGCCTGCCTTGGCAAGTTGCCAAGACTGCTGCAACAGATCGGCCATGCCGACCCCGGGCATCGTGCCGCAAATGCCCAGCGGAATCAGCTCCATCATGTAGAGTGCGCCCCAGCCTTCGAGCACCCCGATGCGATCGCCAGTGGCCTCACGAATAGCGGTCAGCTTCGGCCCCATCATCGGCTCTTCGAGTTTTACATAACGAAAATTCTCGCACGTGTCGGCCAGTCGACGACAAAAGTCGGCACCGATCGTTGCTCCACCCGGATTAAAGTCCTGAATCAATACAGGCACTTTCACGGCCGAGCAAATCGCTTCGGAATATTTGAGCAGATCGTCATCGGTCAGTGTAAACAATCGCGGAAGGGCAAACGAAATTATGTCGGCACCCAGCGCCTCGTTTTTCTTGGCAATCTCGATCGCGCGAATTGTGCTGGGATGGTTCGACTGGCCGATGATCAACAGCCGATCACCGGCACCGACCGCTGCTTCAAGCACTTGAAAACGCTCGGCCTCACTCAGTTTGTAAAATTCGCTGCCGTAAGCAGGCAGGCAAACGGCAGTCACGCCACAATCGGCAGAAAACCGAACACACGAAGCAACCGCCTCGAGGTCGATCGATTCGTCCTGACGAAACGTGGTGGGAATTACCGGCACAGTGCCGTCGATTACATTGGGTTTGGTAGGCATAGACTCTAACTCCTGAAGATAGATCGTTTCGCGGAAAATGTTTCTTTGAGTTGGGACACAGTATTGTGCAATGATCGGTAGACGTGTTCAATCCTCGGAATAGTCGGATAATTTTTCGGGTTTTTCCCATTCTCCACTAAAGCCTTCAACACCTTCCACGCGAAACTCATTCTTGGCCGTATTGAACTCCGCAATCACTCCGTTTGCAAATTCAATGCGACATTGCTCACGCTTCGGCGTAAGGAACTTGTGCGATACCATTTCCGAACTAACAATCGCGCGGTAATAAAGGCCCCAACGCTTCAGCCAAGCCAATCGCTGTGTCACTTCATCGCTATCCCAATCGCGGACCGGAAGATTCTCTTCGGCATTCGGCAGCCAGTTGTAAAATGGAGCCGAGGCGAAAATTAGTTCGTAAAGTCGGGGCGTTCGAGAGTCGGGCCAATTGTAGTCGAAATAACCGCCACCAGAGAAACCGGCGTAGTAACACTCGTTAAAGACGAGCTGAAACATTGGAATCGGCTCGCCGACCGTCAAGATATCTCGCGCCCAATCGGAAAAGAAAAAGTGGTCGCAAGTCGAGACGCTCCAGAAGCGGGGAATTTCAGCGGAAGGCATGATGCCTCGGCGACGCACGGCGTTGAAACAGGAGATTTGAATCTCATACTTTTGCTTCCGCGTGACTGGATGCGAGGGCATTGGAGCCAACTCGCTGTAGGCGGAATAGCCGTCGAAATAGAGCGAGTCCATTTTCAACCCTTTGTTTTCCACATGATCCAACAGCCGCTCTAAGGTTTCGAGGGCAGCAGGGTTGGAAGGAGCACCAAGGTTAATAAAACACTCGACAGGAACATCGAGCTGGCGAGCCCCGTCTGCTAAGGCAGCCACTGCTTTCCAACCGCCGGGTGTAGAAAGCTCCTCGAGCAAAAAATCGGGCCAGTAGTTGTCCTTGATCCATTTCGGAAAGAACAGGTTCACGCCAAAGCCACGCTCTTGAAGCTTTTGAAGGTGTGCCAATGTGAATCCGGACCGATTCCAGTCGTGACAGCGAAAGTTCGTATTGTTGACAAACTTCTGAACGATGGGAGTCTGCGATGCTTTGTCCTCAAGCGTTCGCAACAAACCCTGGCCACGCGCATGTTCGCGGTAGTGTTTGGCCATCGCGACATAGTCCATTCCCTTGGCAAACCGCAGAACGAATCGGCGAGCGTAGGCCAGCTCGCCCAAACTCTCTTCCCAATGGAAGTCGAGCAAAGATCGATCGCCCGGCTGATGCTCGGCCTCGACGTAGCAGTCCCACCAGGTGTCGACCGTCGCACACATCGCGTGGCCATCTTCGCGCGTCATTCCGAAAAATGGCAGCGTCCAGCGAGTGCCGATGAAGCCTCCGCTGCCGCCGAGGGGCAGCTTCAAATCCGCTGCCGGCAAAACCTGAGAACATTCTGCTGGAATCAAATAGCCCGATCCATGAGGCAGGATCATCGCGCCGCCCTGGGCAACCGGTTTCTCGAATCGGTAGAAGTGGCCGACCCGAATCACTTTATCTTGGCCTCCCGTCTGTGCCACTTGAACGAGCAGCTCGTCCGTCGCCGCGTCGATTGCATAAACGAGCTCTAACTCGACATCGACCGACTCAAAACCACTCAGCTTGACGGTGTAGCCCCGATATTTTCCTTCCTCGAACGGAGAGCGAGCAAAGTGAGCGGCGCTAGCCAGCGTGAACGTATGCGGTTCTGCATCCTTGGCACGGACCACGATGTTCGGTACGTCTGTTTTTGAGCTTTCCCAAAGCACATCCGCGTCCTGCCCGAGAATGGCCAAGCCTAGCGAGCGATCAACTTGCACCGTGACGTTCTTACCAGAGAGGTCCAGCCGATTTTTCGGATTCTCTTCGGCAGTCGCATCCGCCCCCAAACCTTGGATCAGACAACAACCGAGTAGCAACGCGATGAATATCGTTTTGTATCGCAAAGGATTCTCCACCTATGTATCGAGTAAAAAAGAAATATATTGCAGACGAGCTTCTCGCTGCTTCGCATCCGTCAATCACTACTTGTAAGTTACGTTCAACTCCACGTTGTTGACACTCACCTCAGCTTCTCCTGCGGTTGAGGTGACACGGAAAGAGAGCGTATTGTCTCCCCGAAGCCACTCGGTTGGCTCGACGGCGTAGCTCGTCCATCCAGGCTCTGCCCCTTCCTGAGTTTTGATCGTCTTGCCATTGAGCTGTACTTCCACGGTGTCCTCCGAAGTCATCCCGTCAAATCGTATTCTCAGTGCAGCTCCTGCGAGCGTCCCCGCCTTGGCGGCTCCTGCGACATCGTCGCCCACAGGGAATACGACCTCGCGCGAGCTTCCCTCTGCGTCGAGCTGGACGGGAATGATCTGGGACATTGGAACCGCCCAGAAGTAATGCTTCGTCGGGATATTGTCCATCACAAACACCTTGTCCATCCGCGCAAGCGATTCTGAATCGCCCAGCTCCATAAAGTGCGGGTGATTGGGGGTCGTGGGAAACGTGTTGAACAAGACGATCCCGTCCGCCCCTGCGTGCCGCGCGTTCGAAGCCGCCCCTCGCCAATGCGCATCCGAGCTGTGCGGCCCCCTCATTCCCGAGGCACTGATTGTCGGATAGACGGGCGTATCATATGCGTGGCCCAGTTCGACAAGCTCCTTTGTCGGCATCGTGAAAGGAACGTACCCGCCGCCTGTCGTCAGTACATCGAGAAGATCGTCCTTGAGCCATTGCTCGATGTCGATTCCGATGTATCGGCATATCTTCTTCGTAGACGGAACACGCGTTGCCACGAGGATTGGCCGACCGCGTCGGTTTCCATGCTCGTAGGCCTTCTCCCGAACGCGCCGCTGAAAATTTGTGAGAATCTCGACCTGCTCGGCCGTCGTGGTTTCGTAGGTTCGGGTTGGTCGAAAAAACAACGCGGCTCGCCAGTAGTCAATCTCGATCCCGTCCACATCGTACCGCGTGAGCACGTCGTCGATAATTGCGAGGAGATAGTCTCGCACTTCTTGCTTCTCGAAGTCGAGTGACGTCCACCATCGGCGCGGGTCTTCACGCGTGAATTGGTTCGCTCCTTCGAGGGCGTGCTGGGGATATTTCACCCAGTCCCCGGGTTTACCCACGAGATATTCAGGGTGTTCCCGCTTCCAGGTCGAACGCTCCCAAGCCAAAAACGTGTCGTGAACGTCGTTGATCCGATACGTAAAGAAAATCTCAACGTCGTTCTCTTTGCAAAGATTGATCGCCAACTCCAACGGATCGGTTCCCGCTTTGGCGAGGGCCTCCAGGTTGGCCTTATACCGGCGCTCCGACTCGCCCGACTCGTCCGTGATATACTTCCCGTACGTCTCGCCAATTTTATCTGTGCGATGTGTAAACATCGTGGTGGCGCCCGTGCAATAAAATACGCTGTCCACTTGCGTATCCATGGCCGGCTTCATGCGCCGGGATAGGTAGCCGTCTGGCGTGTCTGCACCGACATTCTCCGCTTCGTAACCGTCGTTGTTGTAAATAAGATGACGGCTCCGATGCTTCCTCTCTTTGCGTTGGGCAGCAAACTGTGGGCTCTCCAACGCTTTTTCTTCGGCCTCGGCGTACTCCAACGTGGAGAAGATCATGAATCCGACGAAAAGCATCGTGAACAGAATTTTGCTTCGCATAGTTCTTTATCTTGGTTGGCTTACTGGATGACGGTTTCTGTCATTTCGATTATCACTGGGTACGATCTCGCCCCGTTATTTTAGCAGTTTACGATAGTCTCGCACAACCTGATACGCTCCTTGAAAAACCAACGACATTTCGCCGACGATCTCGAAAAACTGAGCCCCTTGCTCAACCCACCACTTCGCGGACTCTAGGCTCGGAGCCGTGGTTCCAAAC
>JAADIN010000218.1 GCA_013151315.1 Planctomycetota bacterium
CATGACCGCTATAAAACCCGTCGCTCTGGTCAATCGTCTCATACAGCATCTGGGCCTTGGCCCGGTTTTGGGCGTGCATTTTTTCTAGCCCCCCAATATCGCCCAGCAACCAGTCGGTCACCAGCCGAACGCAATAGATGGCAAACGTCGGGGGGGTATTCAGTAGCGAACCGGCCTCGGCATGCAGCTTGTAATTCAAATAGGCGGGCAGCGCGTCGCTCGATCGTTCGAGCAGATCATTACGAACAATGACAATCGTCACCCCCGCCGGACCAATGTTTTTTTGTGCACAAGCGTAAATGAGACCGTAGCGGCTCACGTCGATCGGTTTGTGCATAAAATCGCTCGATGCGTCGCAAACCAAAGTCGAATTTTTTATCGCCGGTTCCTTGGGGAATTGAACGCCCTCGATTGTTTCGTTGGAAACATAATAGACGTAGCCCGAGTTGGGGCTCAGGTCGAGTTGCTCGTCTGTTGGTGCTTGGGTAAAGCCCGCCTCGCTACCATCCCAAGCAACGTGGATGTCGCCATGTTTGGTAGCTTCTTTCGCGGCATGCTTGCCCCAAGGGTGGTAAGATAGTCGGCTCTGTTCTGCTGCTTGCCAAGCAGGTTCATCGGGATCATCGAAAACTGCAACCGCCCGCCCCCTTGCAGGAACAAGACCGAGTAGTTTTCGGGCACAGCCAGCAGCTTCCGCACATTGGCTTCGGCGGCCCCGAGGATCTCCTTGAAGGTCGAGCTCCGGTGGCTGATCTCGAGAATCGAAGCCCTCGGCCCTGGCAAGGCCATTATTTCCTGCTGCACCTGGGCAAGCACAGGCTCAGGTAGCACGGCCGGACCAGCCGAAAAATTATAAGCACGTTGAGTCATCGGAATTCGGAATTCGGATTGCGGAATGTGGAATCTGTATAGGATAGCCGGCGATTTGACAGGAGAATAGCCGTGATCTGACAGGAGAGCAGCCGCGAGGCGGACAGATCGCCGGAGGAGTCTCCGTCCGCCACCCTTCCACCCCACCCTATCCCAAGCTACCCTACAGGGCGTGGGATCAGCATTCGTCATTCCCAATCCGCATTCCGCATTCCGTATTCGAAAAAATCCGCATTCCCCCCTCCACTTCGACTGTCTTTCTTGCTGGGGCCATCGGCATCCTGGCCGGCTGCGGCGCTGCGATTTTCACTTGGCTCATCGAAACCATCACCGAGGGAACCCTCGGCCAAGCGCTGGCGATGAGCCCCGAAAGCTGGCTACGCCTAGCAACCCTTCTGCTTCTTCCCGCGCTGGGGCTGCTCGTCGTTTCCTGGTTCACCCGCCGCTACGCTCCCGAGGCGCAGGGCCACGGCGTGCCCGAGGTCATCACGGCCGTGGCTCGCCACGATGGCGTTATTCGACCGCATGTCGCTCTCGTGAAAATCCTGGCCAGCGGGTTTTGCATTGGCACAGGCGGCTCGATCGGTCGTGAGGGGCCAATCGTCCAAATCGGATCGGCGCTCGGCAGCGCCGCCGGACAATGGCTCAAGCTTTCCCCACGCAACGTCAAGGTGCTGGTAGCCGCCGGGGCTGCGGCCGGCATCAGCGCGACCTTCAATGCTCCGCTGGCCGGGGTGATGTTTGCCAGCGAAATTATCCTCGGCAGTTTTGCCGTCGAAAGCCTGACGCCCATCGTCATTGCCAGCGTGCTGGCTACCGTGGTCCAAGAGCACATCGGCGAACACCGCTTTGAACCGGCCTTCCAACAACTGGATTACGATTTCGCCGGCGCTTGGCAGCAATTGCCCTCCTACCTGCTGCTAGGCCTGCTCGCCGGGATTGCTGCCGCCGGTTTCATCAAGCTGCTCTACCGCACCGAAGATTTGACCGCGCGTTGGATGCCCCGTTGGTGGCAACGAGCACTCGTCTTGGGCGGACTCGTGGGCCTCTCCGGCGTACTCTACCCGCCTACGCCGCCCGTGCTCTCTCAAGCTGCGCAGCAAGCGAGCGATCACACGCACAACATCCCCCCGCTGCTAGGGGTCGGTTATGGCGTCGTCGACCACACCTTGCACCTCGATATCGCAAAACAAGACCGACTCCCACAAGAAGTTCTCGCCGATGCCACGGGGAAACTGATCGACAAGCTGACCGGCAAAGATCCCACCAAAACGGTTCTCGTCGACAACCAGCAAATGTGGGCCGAGCTCTGGTGGATCCTGCCGCTCATTTTTCTCAAACCGCTGATGACTAGTCTTACGCTGGCCGGCGGCGGCTCGGGCGGGATTTTTGCGCCGTCGCTCTACCTTGGGGCAACGCTCGGCGCCTCGGTCGGCTTGGCCGTCAACTTATTCTTCCCCGAATACAGCAACGCCCCAGGCGTCTACGCCATCGTCGGCATGGGTGCCGTCGTGGCAGGCACAACGCACGGCGTGCTGAGCGCGATTTTGATTGTCTACGAGATGACCGACAACTACCAAGTGATTTTGCCGATCATGGCCGCCGCGGGCATCGCAAGCCTCGTCTCGCGCGCCATCGAGCCCGAAAGCATCTACTACAAAAAACTTAGCCGACGCGGCGGTTCGATCGCCCGCGGACACGACCTGCACCGTCTCGACCATGTTATGGTTCGCGACGTGATGATCCGCAATTTCCCGATGCTCAAGCAAAACGACAACGCGATCGAGATCATTCGCGTCGCCCGTGCGAATCCGCATATCGAAAGCCTGCCCGTCATGGGCGACGAAAACCGGCTCCTCGGCATCATCCGTCCCTCCGACTTGCACCGCATACTCGATAGCGACATCTCGCCGCATCTGATCAACGCCGAAGACATCGCGCTGCGCGTGTCGATCTCGGTCTCGCCTGACGAAAACCTTATCGAAGCCCTTCGCGACTTCGGCACCCGCGACGTGGAAACGCTTCCTGTCGAAGTTGGCATTGGAGCCAATCGCCGCCTGATCGGACTCTTACTTCGCAGCGACGTCATGCGCCGCTACCGCCAAGAAATCCTGGCAAAGCACTAACCTATTCTCGAGGCCCCGAGCAGAGGCAGGCCTCAAATCGCCATCGCGACTGGAATATCGGCCGAAAGGCTGTTAATCTCACGGTTCTCTTTATGGCCTTTCGCAGAGTCGATTCGCTCCGAAAATCGACCCCAAGAAAGACAAAATTCCAGGACACAATGAAAGAGGAACCCATGAGCCTTTTAAGTCGCTCCACTTGGTTGCTATTGAGCACCGTTTTGCTGTTTTTTCTCGCAAGTCAACCGGCTCACGCGGAAGCGGACGACCCCCGTGCCGTCGAAGCCCTCAGTGCCCTTGCCACGTCGCTGAAGCACAACCAGGAGGGTTACGTTGTCGAGGTAAACTTTCGCAAAACAACGATCGATAACTCGGCACTCGTGCATCTGACAGGGCTCCCGCGGCTCAAGTCGCTGCTACTCAACGAGACGGCGATCAGCGACGCGGGTTTGGCAATCGTCGGAAAACTCGGCACGCTCACGAATCTCGATTTGCGCGGTTGTAAAGTTTCGAATGCCGGCATGGCACATTTGGTGGGGCTCACGAAACTCCGCGCTTTGCGACTTAACGGAAAAAGTGGTGCGACAACCGTCGACGATGACGGTATGGAGTCAATCGGAAAACTCACCTCACTTGTGGCGCTGCCGTTGGATTTCCTTTGGGTCAGCGAAGTGGGTTTGGCCAAGCTCGAGAGTCTTGCGAATCTTCAGGAACTCTACCTAGCCAGCACGCTGGCTGGCGACGAAGCGATGGAGACACTCTCGCAATTTCCCAAGCTCAAACGATTGCGGATCTCGCAAACATCGGTCACCGGCGCAGGACTAGCGCATTTAACGCAACTAAAAAAACTCGTTGACCTTGATCTAAGCGAAAACAGCCATCTTGACGACGCGGGACTCATGCCACTGACCAAGATGAAGCAACTGACCAAGCTCAACCTGTGGCGCGTGGCAATGTCGGATACCGGTGCGGCGCATCTGGCTGGACTCACGAACCTGCGATGGCTGAACCTCGACAACACCCAGCTTTCCGACAGGGGCCTCGCACATCTGGCAGGTATGAGCCAACTGACCTTTTTGCACCTCGGCTCGACGATCGTCTCCGACGACGGGATGCCCCAGCTTGCGGGCCTCAAGCGACTCGAAGACCTGAAACTCACGAGAACCACAGTCACCGAAACCGGGGTGGCCGCGTTACAGAAAAAACTGCCGAACACGACGATTCAACTCGAGTACATCAAAAGGCAGTAGTGCGGGCGAAAGGGCGGCGCGAATTCCACTGCGTTTTTCTCTCACGGAGCCACAAAGACACGGAGAAGGCAGGCTTTTCCTCCGTGTCTCCGTGCCTCTGTGAGAGTAACTTTTCCAGAGCAGTAAGAAAACTTTTTTCTCACGGAGTCACAAAGACACGGAGAAGATTCAAAGGTCTCCATGGATGGTTCGGGTGATACCGTCCTTCATCAATGCCTCGCCAAAATTCAGCAAATACCCCAGCTTCATTCCCGTCAGGCGAAGGTAAGTCAGCAGTTGCTTCTTATGAGCTGGATGAACATTTTCGACAGATTTCAATTCGAGGATCACCTTTCCTTCAACGATCAGGTCGGCGCGAAACCCCTCCTCAAATCGATGTCCTTCAAATTCGATGGCAATGGGAATTTGACGCTGAACAGAAAGTCCTCGTTTTTCCAGTCTTTGAGCCAACGTTACTTCGTAAACCGTTTCAAGTAGCCCCGGCCCAAGCGACCGATGAAGATGAACCGCACTATCAATGACGATGGTTCCAATTTCATTTTCATGCATCTGAAGTACCTTCGGTGTTTTACTACGCCACTTCCCAACCCGAACGGTATTCTTTGCGAATGTACTTCTCCGCAGCATCGGTGTTCGTGACCTTGAGATTCGCGGCGTCCCAGTCGATCGCTTCGCCCGTGCGATAGGCGACGTTGCCCAACAGCACGGTCTCGGTCAGCGGGCCGGCGTAGTCGAAATTGCAGGTGGCTGGCGTGCCCTCTTTGCAGGCCTTAATCCATTCGGCGTGATGGCCAATCGACTTGGCAATCGTCGGTGCCGGCGGCTCGAAGTCAGCAAACTTTTCGGTCGGAAAGAGACGATACGATCCATAGTCGGCAAACATCTTTCCTTCGCTGCCAACGAACATCACGCCACTGCCTTTCACCCGCTCCCCGGCGACCGTTTTAGGCGCCTTGTTGCCGTCGTACCAAGTGAGCTGGATGGCCGCATGCGCGTCGGTGGCAGGAAAATCGTAACGGACGATCAAGCCCGGAGGGCAGCCTTCGGGATGAACTTCGGGCCCTTCGGCCTCGCATCGAGTAGGATGACGCAAGCCCAATGCCCAAAACGGTAAATCCATATAATGGCTGCCCATGTCGCCGAGCGTTCCTTGGCCAAAATCCCACCAACGACGCCACTGGGCAGGATGATAGTGACCTTTGGCAAACGGGCGTACCGGCGCGGGGCCGAGCCAGAGATCCCAATCGAGCGAAGCAGGCGGGGCCTCCGATTCGGTTGGCCGATTGAGATCCTCGCGAGCCCCCCAACCTTTGCCGACCCAGACATGCACTTCGCTGATTTCGCCGATCGCCCCGGATTGGATAATCTCGACGACACGCCGGTAGTTGTCATCGGCATGAATCTGTGTGCCAAGTTGTGTGGCAACGCCGTGCTTCTTGGCTGCTTCGGTGATGACACGCGCTTCATGAACCGTATGCGTCATCGGCTTTTCGCAGTAGACATGCAAGCCCGCGCGAATTGCCCGGATTGTCGCGGGGGCATGGTGGTGATCGGCCGTGCCAATGACCACGGCATCGATTTTGCCTGCCAGACTGTCGAGCATCTCACGGTAGTCGACATAGGTTTTAGCATTAGGAAATTGCTCTGAGGCACGGCTTAGATAGTTGCTGTCGATGTCGCATATCGCGACAATATTTTCGCCCTTCACGCCCTGGATGTTGACTGCCGCGCGGTTGGCCGTACCGATGCAGGCGATATTGAGTTTCTCATTGGCGGCATTCGACGCCCTGGCTGAAACCCCGCTCCAAACGCCGGCGGAAAGTGCCGCGGCTCC
>JAADIN010000005.1 GCA_013151315.1 Planctomycetota bacterium
TCACCTGGGAGCTCCTTCTGTTTTTGCGATGCCGCGTAACCCGGTTCCGACCAGAAACACAACAAAGCAAGGTCTACAAAGCGAACATTTTATCGCGGTCCCTCAGCCTCCAAAGACCGCAGACAACGAGTACGAATTCGCGTAATTTCCATCCGCCTCGCAGTCATGCATCGACTCAGACCAGATTGCCGGTGGAGTCTGCACACAACAAATAGCCAGGATTTCGCCTCCAAAACCACCATCGGTGACAAACCTTGATGGTTGTACCGTTTCGCCGGCGCAAGGTTCGTTCGCTCCTCGCCCAGCGACGAAGGCTCCTCTAGAGAAGAAGGCGTTTCATGCCGGATAACCCGCAAGGTTTTCCCAGTTTCCGTGCCACAACCGTGAGGGCCGAACAGACGAGGGAAGAGAACACGTAATTCACGGTGCTAGGGAAGAGCCACATCCTCGGTCTTCCACGTCTCAACAAGCCAAACTGCGGGGCTGCGGCCTGTCTTCACGAGACTCAACATGAACAAAGAGTCTTGGGCCTCAGCATCTGAAAATTTGGCATCTGAAAATTTGAAATCCGGAAATTTGAAATACAGCACCGCGCGGGGCTTGGGCAAATCGACCACCTGATTTCCCTCGCTCTGGAAAATGGTCTCTTTTCCACGCTGATGCATTTCCATCAACGTGACCGCGAGCGGATCTCGAAGGAGCTGAGCATTGCCAAGCTCGGCCTTGAAAATAGGAACCGTGGCAATAGGAACCATGGCGTCGCCCTCGTCTGGAGTGCGAAGCTTTGATATCGCCGCACTTGTCATCAAGCCTAACGCCTCTTCCGCCTGTCCACGGGCCAACATCGACAGCCATTGCTCGGCGATCTCATTTGCCTGACGGCGCAAGATCTCTACACGAATCTGGGTTCTTGTCACCGAAGCAACGCCAAAAACTATCGCGAGCACCAATCCGCAGTAAGCGAGCCGCGTACCCAGTAGCCTCCCTTCAGAACCCTTGATTCTTGCCAAAGCCCACAAAGCAACAGCAAACACAAACCCGGGCACCACCGCAAGAAGCGGCGAAAAGAACGCGATCGGCGAAAGCAGTCCAAGCACCAATGCCACGACGGCCGAGGTGCTCAGCGATTGGTATTGCCCAAGCTCATCGGCGTCGTACGAGCTTTCCGATTCTGTTGTCAAATCGGTCATAGTCGAATCGTGTCGAAGGGAGAAAAGTGCGACAAGGCCCGTGGCAGCCTGTCAAACCAAAATAGCATTTCATCACTTGCCGAGGAATGGGCTCTCTGCCGCTTCGCCTTTTGCAAAACTCTTGACGACTCCTCGAAAGGGGACTCGTGCATACTTAAACGTCGTCTTCTGCCAATCGGACGCATCGCTGAAAGACCATTCTCCCGCCTGGATAGGCACCCGCTCCAAAGTGAATGCGGTAAAGCTGGTCAACATGATTGCCACCATGAGACCCATGAGAGGCCCTGTCACCTTATCAAGCACGGGGAGAAACCTCATCTTGACGCGAGAAGAACTGCTGGTCACCCAATGCATGACCGTCACCGAGATGGCAAACACACCCCAAATGCAGGCGAAGACAAAAAACCACGCAAACTCAGGAGGCTTTCCCGACTGTTCCAAAATAAAGTTGCCAAGCGGGACCCCTCCGAAAATCCCCAAGAGCCCTGCTAACATAACATTGAGCAAGGCAATCGTGTTGTTCCAAAGCCCTTCGTTGACGGTCATCGCGACCGCAGCAAAGAACAAAAATCCGAGCATCACTGTGAGGTAGAGCATTTTATGGCTTTAGGTATTAGGTATTAGGTATTAGGAAAAAGTGGCTAACGTCAAAACTCCACTTGCGCTCACTACCAACGACTTACGACTTTTTACTATTGCTTCAATACTCTCATCAGTTCCGGCACCGAGGTGATGCCCTTCGCAACGAGCAAGATACCTTCTTCCTGGAGCGACCGTTGACGGGAAGCTCGGGCCGCTTTCTTCAATAGGGGAAGCTTGGGCTGCTTGACGAGCAACTCGCGCATCTGATCGGTGATAACCAACAACTCGAAAACGCCAGTTCGCCCTTTATAGCCCAATCCTTGACAGGTTGTACACGGTTTGTCGATTTCCTCGCCCTTCGGCGGTCGGTAGAGCTGCTCAATCTTGCCGCCAGGGATTCCTAACTTTCGTAGCACTTCCTTCGGCGGCGTGTATGCGACCTTACAATCGGGGCACAGCAAACGGATCAACCGTTGATAAAGGACCGCCTTGACGGACGAGGCGAGCTCTTTTGCCGGAATTTTCATCTGAAGCAAACGTAGCAAGGCCTCTCCCGACTCGCGGGCACGCATGTTCGTGATGACCAAATGTTCGTCGCGCACTTCGCCCAGTAAAATCTTCGCAGACTCGACATTGACCAAATCTCGACAGACATAGACGTTGGGATAAGTGCGAATAAGTTTCGGCAGAATGGTTGCCGGCGATTCCTCGGCTGCAGAGTCAAAGGTCGTAACTTTTAGGTTTTGAATCTCTTCTTCACCATGGTTGACCTCTTCAATCGCTACAAAATCTCGCATCAAGCGGTCCGTTTCGCCGACCGAGATATTCGTGATCGTCGTCATACCATCGCCGGGCAACGACGAAAGCACAAGGAACCCCTGATCAGAAGACATCAGCTCCGACCATCGCTCCTGAAGCCCTTCTCGCATGCCAAGGTCGTTGTAGCTGAGAAGCTTTTTCTTCTCGCCCGACAAGGTCACAATCACTCGTTCGCCCGTAGCGACTCCTTGAGTCACAAGCGGACAGACGTAGGTCTTGCCTTGATATTTGGCTCCAAATTCGCCTGCCTGCTTTTTCTTGCGATCTTTCGCGTTGAGATTCGCAAGCGTCTTCATAACGGCCAACATGACGTCGTTCGACTCGCGTTCGCGAGGTTCGCCCGCATGCCATACGCCGTCGATTTCGTGCCTGACATTGACCGACTGTTTCGTGAAGTCGAGCAACATACGATCACTCCGCTTACTCTTCATTTCAACGATTATATCTTTGACAAGTAAATAGCCGGGCGAATGTCTCGCCGAAAGCAAATTCGCATTATTGGTATTGGCGTCTTCCGCGCCCAGGGCCAGCAGCTCGACCGGTGCCCCTTTCTCGTACTCGGCCTTGCGCTCGGCATCCACCTTGATGCCCACTTTGCTTCCGAGATTCGCAAAAACGTATCGCCACCACGGCGCCGTCAAAACGGTCTCGTGCGGCTCGACGTTCTTGTTGTGCACGAGTACGTAAGGAACCCAGGTGCCCAAGAAAACCACCAACAAAATTGGCAGCTTGATGAAAACAGGCAACGGCAAGAAAAACAGGGCCAGTGCGACGAGCGCAAATGGAAAAAACAGGATTGGGTTCCACTTGTGCCAGCCAAGCTTGTGGATTTGCGTATCACGATTGACCCAATCGCCAGCGCTCACCCACATCCATAGCACCAAGAACAATAACAGCAGCTTCAGCACTAGCAAAACGCTAAAATGAAGGGTCTGAGCCTGTTCAGCAAAGACACTGGCCGTGTTGCCCTTCTCGCCTTCGGCAGAAGGCTTCTCTTGTTTGCTGTTCGCCTCTTTTTCTTGCTGTTTTTTCTTGCCCTTCCCCGCTCCGGCACCAGCGATTTCGCTTTGTGCCTCGGAGACCGCCCCCAGTTCACTAAGATTGGTCTGCGCCCAGGAAGGACTCGGCGCAAGCCAAAGCATTAGAGCCGCGAGCAAAACCGCTGAGATCGTCGAAGCTGGGATCGTCGAAAAAGGGGACTCCATCATTTGCCGCATCAGATAATACCGCCTTGGGAAACGTCGATTCCTTTTAGTGCCATCTTCAACTCTTCGCGATTTGGCGCCACTTCTAGCGCGACTTCGCGGTCAATCAACTCTTCGTCGACCAGTTTTTTCAAACTTTGTGTGAAATTCTGCATTCCGTCTTCCGCACCAACGCGAATCGCTCCTCCCAATCGAGCATCTTCTTCTTCGAGGATTAATTTACGTACGGTCGGCGTAAACATCATGATTTCGCAGGTCGGCACACGGCCGACGCCTGGCTTGATCGACTTCAGCAACTTCTGGGCAACAATGCCCTTCATGTTCGTTGCAATCGCACTACGCAGTGCGCCGTGCATCTCCTGCGGAAAAAGGTCGAGAATACGGCCAATCGTCGAGGGAGCCGTGCTGGCGTGGATGGTTCCAAACACCAGGTGACCGGTCTCAGCGGCGTGAATAGCCGTCATAAACGTCTCCTTGTCACGCATTTCGCCGACGAGGATGATATCGGGATCTTGACGCACCGCGTGCTTCATGCCGATCTCAAAGTCCACCACGTCCAAACCAATCTCACGTTGATTGATGAGGCACTTCTGTTCGGTAAATACAAACTCGATTGGATCTTCCAGCGTCAGAATGTGTTTTCGGTAGCGGGCATTGATCCAGTTGAGCATCGACGCGATCGTGGTACTTTTGCCAGAACCGGTCACCCCGGCGAGCAAAATCATCCCTTGATCGTAGGTGCAAAGCCGCTCCATGGAGGGTGGCAGGTTCAGGCCCTCGAAGTCGGGAATCCAGCTGCTCACCCGCCGAGCAACCAAGCCGATATGCCCAAGCTGCTGGAGTAAATTCACCCGAAACCGCCAGTTGGTGCCGTCCACTTCGCACATGTGTGCAAAGTCGGCCCCGCCATCTTTATCGAATATCTTCCGGCTACGCTCGTTCATTAGCGGAAAGCAAAGCCGTACCATTTCTTCATCATCGACCGGCGAACGTTCCATCGGACGTATCGTACCATCGACGCGAAGCATGGGCGGTTTGCCCACTTTGAGGTGCAAGTCGCTCGCTTCAAACTTGACGCAAGCCTTAAACAGTTTGTCAACTTCCAGGTCGGTATGAGGGGCGACAAAACTGTCGTAGTCCGATTCGTCGATCGAGGATTTTGATGCCATAATATTTTCCACTGCGTTGGGTCGCAACTAAGCGACGAACCGCACGGGTACCCCGTGCTCAGCCATGATGCGTTTCGTCTCTTGGATAGTATACTCGCCGAAGTGAAAAATGCTGGCCGCCAACGCTGCATCCGCCTTGCCTACGGTCACCGCTTCGGCCAAATGCCGAGGGCAGCCGGCCCCGCCGCTTGCCACAACCGGAATCGAAACCGCCTGGCTTACCGCCGCAGTGATCTCTAAATCATAGCCATCCTTGGTCCCGTCAGCATCCATGCAGGTGAGCACGATTTCGCCTGCGCCAAGCTGTTCGACTTGCTTGGCCCAGTCAACCGCTTCGAGCCCGGTAGCAATGCGACCGCCGTTAATGTGGACTTCCCATACTTCTTGTCGATTTCCAAAATTGTCGTCGCGTTGAATCCGTTTGGGATCGATGTTCACCACAATACACTGGCTGCCAAATTTCAGGGCCGCCGCTTTCACAAAATCGGGATCGGTCACTGCCGCCGAGTTAATCGAGACTTTATCACAACCTGCCAAGAGCAACTGCCGAACATCATCCAAGGTGCGGATCCCTCCGCCGACCGTAAGCGGCATAAACACCTGCTCGGCCGTTCGACGAACCAC
>JAADIN010000200.1 GCA_013151315.1 Planctomycetota bacterium
GTTGGGCCGATGATTGCGGTGTTGATTCCGATGATCTCTCCCCGAACATTGACCAGCGGGCCGCCGCTATTGCCCGGATTCACGGCCGCGTCGGTTTGCAAAAACTCTTGGTAAACCGACGACCTCGCTCGGCCACGGCGGCCTGAAATCCCCCGCCGCCCCTTTGCACTCAAAATGCCAAACGTAACACTCCTCTGCAATCCGAAGGGACTGCCGAGCGCCCAAACGGTTTCTCCGACGCTCAGCTCGTCGCTATCTCCCCATTTGGCGGCCACGAGATTATCGAGATTGGTTTTCAAAACCGCCACGTCGACCAACGGGTCGATCCCCACTACGCTGGCCGTTCCACGCCGTCCATCGCTCAACTGAATCTCTACCGTACGAACGCCATCGACAACGTGGTGGTTGGTTACGATGTAGCCCTCCGCGTCGACAATCACCCCCGAGCCTTCACCTTGAGCGCGGCCGCTGCGAGTACTAACATTGACGACACTGGGACCAACCTGTTGCGCCAGCAGGCGCGAAGCGGTATTAAAATGGCTGAGATTGAAATCGGGCAGATATTCGCGAGCGACATCGGCCCGAGCCGTCTCTTTCGCTTTGGTCAGGGCATACTGAATACGGCCTGCAACCGAAGGGGCAATCAAAACCGCCAGCAACAGGCTGAACACCCAGAGCAGCCGCCGTAGTCGCAACAACTCTCGCCGAGTTACCGGCTGATTGCTCAAATCATTCGAAGGCGACCCCGTTGAAGACGACTCTTCCGAGGCCGGCGGATCGTTCGCCGGCAAAACCGAGTTGTTTGGTTCTAGAGACATGCTTTCGATTGTACAATGATTTCCGATTTGTCGCCCAAGATTTGACTCTCCCGTAGCCGCCGTCTCACGAAAATGCCACCAAAATTCTTCCCACCCCCTTCCGAGTCGACGCCAGACGGCCTCCTTGCCGTCGGAGGCGATCTGGGCCCCGAGCACTTGCTCGACGCCTATCGCCATGGAATCTTTCCCTGGCCCGTCGACGAAGGCGAGCCCATGCTTTGGTGGTCGCCCGACCCCCGAGCCATTTTGCCGCTCGACGGCCTCCACATTTCTCGCCGCTTGCAGCGGAGACTTCGCAGCGACAAATTCCAGGTTACCTGCGACCAAGCCTTTGCCGACGTGCTAGCAGGCTGTGCGACGGGCCCAGGTCGAGAAGGGGGCACCTGGCTCATGGACGAAATGATCGCTGCCTATACGGTCATGCACCGATTGGGTCACGCCCACAGCGTTGAGGTTTGGCACGAAGGCCAGCTTGCAGGCGGAATCTACGGCATTGCGATCGGCGGGCTATTTTCTGCCGAGAGCATGTTTTATCGAGTGCGCGACGCCTCGAAAGTTGCGCTGGCGCATCTGGTCGCCCATCTCGATGCTCGCGGCTATCACCTATTGGACGTCCAGCAATGGACTCCTCACACGGGACGGCTGGGGGCTATTGAGTTACCGCGCGCTGAGTATCTCAAGCGATTGGCCGCGGCGGTTGAGTTGCCGGTGGAGTTTGGGGAAAAAGGGGATTGGTTATGGGATCAATCGTCCAACATCAAACGAATCTGAGACTCCAACCGCTCAATTTGGTTCTGAAGGATGTCCCAAATGATGTCCATGCTGATCCCAAAATAGTGATGAATCAAAATATCTCGCAGACCGGCGATTTTCCGCCAATCGACTTCAGGATGTGCCTCGCGAAACGATTCCGAAATTCCTTTCGCTGCCTCACCGATGACTTCGAGGTTGCGAAGTACCGCGTCGACCGTTTTCGAGTCACTTTCAAACTCTTCGCGAGACATACCGGCGGTATAAGCGTTGATTTTGCCAATCGCCTTCAAAATATCTTGAAGATAAACATTAGAATCCCGGGGCATGCACTGCCTCCTGCAGAATGCCCGTTTGCAAAGCAGGTTTGATCGTATCAGCCAGGACCAAGTCAACGGAACAACTAAAAAGGTCTTCTAAAAAGTGCTTGACCTCCATGTAGCTATCGAATGTGTTTTTTTTTAGGCTCACTACAAAGTCCAGATCGCTTGTCATCTCCGCCTCGTCGCGCACCACCGAACCGAACAATTGCAACTGCGAAACGCCCAGTCCGCGCAGTTTGACTTGATGTTGGTCTATCTGCCAAAATACTTCGTCACGAGAAAGAAGCATGACTACCTCATCCTTTTAATTTTCGGGTTGGCTGTGACAAAGCACTAGTATACCACACCCACCCGCTACGCAATCAACGGCCACAACACGCGATAACTGATTTCAAGCGACTTTTTTCGGCGCTCGACCGAGCCCTCAAACGCTTCGTCTTCGACTTCGACGCAGACCGGCCCGTCGTAGCCGGCGTCGGTCAGCGCACCGATCCACTTTCCCCAATCGATGTCTCCCAAACCGGGGATTTTTGCCGTACTGCGGTCCATCGGCAGAGCGAGCGAGCCGAATTCGTCGAGACGATGCCGATCGATGCGCATGTCTTTGGCATGGGCATGGAAGATTTTGGGGCCGAATTCGCGGATCGGAGCAATCGGGTCCATCAGCTGCATGTGCAGATGCGAAGGATCGTAGTTCAGGCCAAAATGGTCCGACGGGATTGCTGCAAACATTCGCCGCCAGATGGCAGGCGTACGGGCTAGATTCAAACCGAAAGGCCAAGTGGCGGCAAAAAGCATCGGACAGTTTTCGATGCCGATCCGCACGTTGTGATCCTCAGCAAAGCGAATGATGTCGGGCCACACTTTTTCGAATTGCTGGAAATTTTCTTCTAGCGACAGCGTGTGATTGGCACCGATAAATGCGTTGACCGTCGACAGTCCCAGGAGCGGAGCCGCCGCGATCACTTTGCGAAGATGCTCTCGAGCTGCGAGAGCTTGCTCTTTGTCGGCCGATAGCGGAATCGAGTAGTAGCCTAGCGCTGAAATCTCAACGCTATGTTTTTCGCACAGCGCTCGAATGTCGTCTGCTTGCGACTGCGAAAAATCGGTGCAATCGATATGCGTCACGCCGCCATACTTGCGATCGGGCCCGTCCGGCGGCCAGCACATGACTTCGACGCAGTCGTAGCCAATCTCGGCGGCATGAGCGAGAACTTCCTCCAGCGACAAATCGCCAAAAATCGCACTGACAAATCCGAGTTGCATGACATTGAAAAGGGGTTAGGGAAATAGCCGCGATCTGACAGATCGCCGGAGGAATAGAGTCTACAACTTCTCAAACGCCTGCTGCAAATCCGCTTGCAAGTCTTCCACCGCTTCCAAACCGACCGAAAGACGAATCATTCCATCGCTGATGCCGTGCATCGCACGGTCCACGGCATCGTAACTCGCATGAGACATCGAGGCCGGTTGCTCGATCAACGATTCTACCGCCCCCAAGCTCACGGCCAACTGAAACAACTGCGTCGATTCGACAAAACGTTTTGCGGCCTTGAAACCGCCCCGTAATTCGAACGACAGCATCGCACCAAAGCCGCCCTGCATCTGCCGAAGAGCGATCTCATGCCCCGGATGATCGGGCAGTCCTGGATAGAGCACTCGCTCTACCTGCACGCGGAAATCAAGCCGCTCTGCGATCTGTTGGGCACTCCGAGATTGTTCGCGGACCCGCAGCTCCAGCGTCTTCAGACCGCGAGAACACAAAAAGGCTTCCATCGGCCCCATGATGGCACCGGTGGCGTTTTGGACAAAATAGAGTTCGTCGTAAAGCGATGGCTCTCGCACGACGAGTGCCCCGCCCATCAAATCGCTATGGCCACCCAGGTATTTGGTGGCCGAGTGCATGACGATGTCGGCTCCCAATTCCAAAGGTCGAGTGAGCACGGGCGTCGCAAACGTACTGTCCACACCCAGCAAGGCGCCGTGGCGATGGGCAATTTCGGCACAAGCGGCAATGTCGGTGAGGGTCATCCGAGGGTTGCCGGGGCTTTCAATCCACACGAGCTTGGTGGATTCGGTCATCGCCGCTTCCAAATGGTTTGGATTGGTCGTGTCGACCAGCGTGACGCCAATGCCCGCCCGATCGGTGATCTTGTGCAGAAGCCGATAGGTGCCGCCATAGATATCGCTGCTCGCGACAATGTGGTCTCCCGAGCGGAGCATGGCAACGACTCCGTGCGTCGCCGCCATGCCACTGGCAAAGCAAAGCGCGCCACAGCCTCCTTCGAGCGAGGCGAGCGTCGTTTCGAGCGACTTGCGAGTCGGGTTGCCGCTGCGCGAATAATCAAATTCGCCCCAGTCGCCTGCCCCGGGTTGGACGAAGGTCGAGGCCATGTGAATCGGGCGCACAATGGCACCCGTCTCGGGACATTTTTCGTTGCCGATGTGGATGGCTCGGGTTCGGAATTGCATGGCGTGTTACTCCGGCGATCTGTCAGATCGCGGCTATTTTCTGTTAGATTGCGGCGGAGCTCTCTAGCGCTTGCGAGAGATCGGCAATAAGATCTTCCGCATTTTCGATGCCGCACGCCAAGCGGATCATGTTGTCGGGAATGCCGTATTGCTGTCGTTCTTCGGGCGTGCATTGGTAGTAACTCATCACGAGCGGTTGCTCGATCAACGACTCGACGCCTCCCAA
Organism: Planctomycetota bacterium; assembly: GCA_013151315.1. Classification (GTDB taxonomy): domain Bacteria; phylum Planctomycetota; class Planctomycetia; order Pirellulales; family Lacipirellulaceae; genus Bythopirellula. The sequence continues at coordinate 4,590 of JAADIN010000200.1, forward strand.
GCTCGGGGCGATACGTGGGATGCGCACCGCGTCGACAATATCGGCCGTCTCGCGCCAGTCGGCATCCTTCACGAGGAAAGTCACGAGGCCGCCGTAGCCGCGCATCGTTCGCTTAGCAATCTCGTGGTGAGGATGCGAAGGAAGGCCCGGGTAAAACACGCGCTCGACACGTGGATGGTTTTCCAAAAACTCAGCCACTTGCTGGCCGTTTTCGTTGTGACGCTGCATCCGTAACTCAAACGTCTTTAAGCCTCGCGACAACAAGTAGACATTTTGCGGGCCGTTGACCGCGCCCATGATGCCGCGCAGATTTCGCACAGGCTCCAGATTTTCTTTGCTGCCGACAACGACGCCCGCCAACAGGTCGTTATGCCCGCCCAGGTATTTGGTCGCCGAGTGGAGCACATAGTCGATCCCCGCGGAAATTGGCCGCAAATTGTAGGGCGTCGCCAGCGTGGCATCGATGAGCGTTTCGACACCGTTGCCTCGCCCGATATCGGCAAATCGCTCGAGATCGATACAACTAAGCTGGGGGTTGGTGGGCGATTCGCTCACGAGCAGCTTGGTTTGCGGCGTGATGGCTGCCTCCATCGCCTCGTAATCCCCGGTCGGCACTTGGCGCGTCACGACGCCAAAGCGTGATAAATGCTTGGTACAAAATTCGCGGCTACGGTGATAACACTCGTCGAAAAAAATCACTTCATCATCGGCACCCAGCTTGGCCATCAGCAGGCCGACGATTCCCGCCATGCCGCTGGAGAACAGCACGGCCTCTTCGCCCCCTTCCAAGGCGGCCAACTTGCGTTCGACAATTCGTTCGCCCGGATTGCCGTACCGCCCATATTCTTCCCTCGACTGATCCTGTTCGATGAAATCGATAATCGATTGGGTATCGGTAAAGGTGTAGGTCGAAGCGCAAAAAATCGGATCCGTAATCGAATCGCCCAACTTCTGCCTACTCTCACCCGCATGGACCG
>JAADIN010000002.1 GCA_013151315.1 Planctomycetota bacterium
GCTAGGCGGGACCTTCCCTGGCACCTGAGCGATTCCAATTAACACGAGGCGTACCCGAGCTACCTATTTTCTGCTCCACAGGACTCCCCGCACGGCGTTCCCGTGCGATGGGCGTAGCAAGGTCGGATCGATTTCCCTATCGTGTGGCCTCTGTTTACTCCTGTGGTTGGTAGCCGTGTCACGCGGCTCGATGGAGATGCAAGTCAAGAGCAAAGATAGCCAAACAGCCGACAATGGCAAGAGGTTCGCACATTTTGGGTGCAAGCTTTTGTGCTAGCACAACATGGCGTAGGAAAATAGCTGAAAAGGACTTCTCTCAGCCTCCGATCAAGTCGCGCACGATGTCGTAACCTATCACAAAAATAGCCGAATCGACCAGCAAATGGCTCAGCCAAGGCCCTACGAGCGAGCCGCTACGATGGTACAACCAAGACCAAAACGCCCCACCAAGGGCAATCGAAAACGAGATCAGCCAAGTCTCAAGCGAGGCCATACCAAAATAGGCTCCCACCACAATGACATGATGGGCCATGAACCCAAACGACGAAATCGCGACCGCAGGCCAGAACCGCACGAGTCCTCGCAATTGACCAAAGACAAACCAACGCCAGTAATACTCTTCTAACAGCGAATGAAACAAACTGTAAAACACGCCCAAGGCAATAAACTTCCAAGGTCGATCGAGCTCCATCCCCGTGATTTTCTGGCGTATCACCCCTTCCGCATTGGCATAGAGGTCAGACGACTTGAGCCAGCCGTGATAAAGCGCGAACATGGCCACCGCCACAACCAAGCCAAAAACGATGCCCACGCCGATGCCTTCCGAACTGGTTGGCCACAACCGGAGACGCTGCCGACAAATCCAGCAAACCCAAAAGACCGGGAAGCCAAACTGAACCACCTTCGCAATCGCATAAGTCGATTGCTGAACACCAGCCGAAAAACTTTCTGCCCAAACAAAATACGCGAGCGTCACAAACGTCGGCAAAACCAACGCAAAAACGACAGCAGCCCAGCTACCGCTTCGAGTCGGGTTCTTCGACAAATCTTGCATTCAGGTCCTGCCCTAGAGTTTACGCGGTGGATGACGCTAGGTATCGTGAAGGCTCTGTTGTCCCCGCCCGAAGGCGCTCTGTCCAGCACCCTATTCACGAGTACCGATGCAATACCAACGGGTTTGCCTGGAAGCCTTAGGCTACACTCTTCCCAGCGAGGTGGTCACCACCGACGAGTTGGAACACCGACTCGCGCCGGTCTACGAGCGACTCCAACTGCCGCACGGCCGGCTGGAGCTCATGACCGGCATCCGCGAGCGACGCTTTTTTCCTCCCGGCACCGCCCCCGGCAGCATCGACATTGAAAGCGGCGAAAAGGCCATTCTGGCCAGCGGTATCGATCGCCAGGAGATCGGCGCCCTGATCCACGGCTCGGTCTGTCGCGATTTCCTCGAACCGGCAACCGCCTGCCACGTTCACCACCGCCTACGTCTGCCGCCGGATTGCATGATCTACGATGTCTCGAACGCATGCCTGGGAATTCTTTCGGGAGTGATTCAGGTAGCCAACATGATCGAGCTGGGCCAAATCCGAGCCGGCTTGGTCTTAGGCACCGAATGTGGGCGACCGCTCGTAGAAAATACGATCCAGCATCTTAACGAAGATCAAAGCATCACCCGGAAAAATATAAAATCGTTGATCGCCTCGCTAACGATCGGCTCCGGTAGCGTCGCGATCTTGCTGTGTGCCGAGAATCTCAGTCGCACAAAAAATCACCTTCAAGCAGCAAAAGTTCTCGCCCACACCGAGCACCACGCACTCTGCCGTAGCGAAGGTCTCGAAAGTTTCATGCATACCGACAGCGAACAACTCTTGCATGCAGGCATCGCTACGGGAGCCGCAACCTTCTCGCGGTTCTTAGAAGAATCCTCTTGGCAGGCCGACGAGATCGACAAAACGATCTGTCATCAAGTCGGCGTTGCCCACCGAAAACTGCTCTTCGATGCGTTGGACCTCGATCCCAAGATTGATTTCAGTTCCTTCGACCACCTAGGAAACACAGGAGCCGTCGCCCTGCCGTTGACCCTGGCCTTAGCGCTAGAAGCGGGCCATATCCGGGCCGGCGATCACTTGGCACTGCTTGGCATTGGTTCGGGTATCAATTGCCAAATGTTTGCCATCCGCTGGCAAGAGAGTTGCGTTCTCGGGGAACTAGAAAACGCGGAGCGCAAGCGGCTCGATCTTTGATCGCCTAATTGCCAGAAAGCAACGCCACAATTCCTCCCAACACCACGCACACGCCTACCCCAATCGCAACGATAACCCAAACAGGAAGCCCTTGCCTTGGATTCACGTAGCCAGGAGGACGCAGCGGGTCGATCTCGCCGGGGTCACTCACAAAACGCTTGTTCGCCTTTTCTTTTTGTTCTTCCTTTTCAATCGCCTCTTCGATAAGCGATTTGTGGGGGCCCTCGGCAACGGTATCCTTGAGCGACTCGGCTAGCCCCCCGGAGGAACCGGATGCATCGCTCAATGCAAAAGAATCTTCTTCTTGAGGCGAGTCTTCCTCGAGTGGTGCGAGTCCAATCTCCTTGTCGTCTTCTTTTAAGACTTTGGATTTTTCTTTGGGTACGACTGTCTTGGCTGAAGATTCGCTCCCGCCCACGCCGCTTAGGCTACTCTGCCGGGCAAAGGTTGCCGCAAAGCCCTTAAATACGTCGCTGCCAATGCCTGATCCGGTCCCCGACTTCTTTCCGCTGTCGCCTACGGTATGGCCACGATCCTCCAACCACTCGGTCAAGCGTTCAGACACCTCGCCTGCAGTTTGGTAGCGGTCGTCCGGATCTTTGGACATCATCCGTTCGCAGATGTGTAACAAAGTCGGCGGAGCGTCGGGCCGCTCTTTCAAGATGCTTTCCGGCATTTCCCGCTGATGTTTCAGTAGACGCTCGGTAATCGTTCCTTCGGGAAACGGCGGATGGCCGGTCAGCAAATAGTAGAGGGTGCATCCCAAACTGTAGATGTCGGCTCGACTATCAGCCTTGTGACTATCGAGAGCCTGTTCGGGAGCTAAATAATCGGCCGTCCCCAAAACATTTTCGTTGTTATCCAAAGTGAGCGACGCTTCGTCATCAATCAAACGCGCCAAACCCATATCGAGCAGCTTGACTACGCCCTCAGTATCCAGCAGACAATTTGCAGGCTTGATATCTCGATGGACAAGGCCCATCTCGTGGGCATGCTGAAGCCCCGTAGCAGCCTGCGCGACATAGTCCGCTGCCGCGTCATATTCAAGGCGACCGTTCTCCTTGACGACAATGTGGAGATCCTTCCCTGGCACATACTCCATAATCAGGTAGTGGGTCTTCCCATCGCTCGTCGAATCGACATCATACGCGCGGACAATGTTCGGGTCGTCCAGTTTGGCAGCAGCACGCGCTTCAACGTAAAACCGCTCAAGATAGGTGGAGTCATTCACCCGGTTGGGCGGCAAAACCTTGATCGCCACCTTGCGGTTCATCAGCATGTGCTCGGCCAAGTAAACCGTGCTCATGCCTCCCTTGCCGAGTTGCCTGAGAAACTTGTACTTGCCAAGAATGAAGCCTCGGTGCTTGCCAGCCAGAAGTTTCTCGGCCTGCCACTCCGTGATCAGATCGACCTCAACCATTGCTTCGGAGAGCGCCTCGGGACGTTCGGGGAGCTCTTCTCCGTGTTGCTCACGGAATTCAGCGAGAAACTTTTCCAGTCGGTCCTTCTCGACCAACTGGCTGCGTCTCACAAGATCCAGAAAACTATTGGCCACGGCTTTAGGCATTAGAAAACACAAAGAGAAGCGAAGCGATTAGATTCCCCAGGAAAAGCGTCTCCATCTAGGATATCATCCCCTCGTCCATCCTACCAGTAACCGCTTCTAGGAAGCAGGAGGATTGCAAAGTCTATTTTTTGAACCGCCAAGTGCGCCAAGATCGCCAAGGAAAAAAGAAATTTGCTTAAAAAACAGGTGTTTTCTTGCAGCTCGTTCCTTGGCGTCCTTGGCGGTTTATCTGACTTTGCAGTTCGCCTGTTCTAGGAAGCCCGATCCCCGCGTAAAAAGCCTTGAACCAGCTTTTCGTCGAAATAATTCAATTCCATCCCGGCATCGATCACGATCCGCTGAGCATTGACTCCGCTCGACCGGGGACTAAGCAGAAAGGCCACTGCGGATGCTACTTCTGGAGTCTGGACGGCCCGACCACGAAGCGTCGCCTGCTCGGCGTAGAGATAGGAGTCGACATATCCGGGAATACCCGCAGATGCGCTCGTCTTGAGCAGCCCCGGAGCAACGGCGTTGAAGCGAATCTCTGAAAACTGGCTAAATGACTTCGCCAAGAACGCCAAGCTGGAATCCAAGGCCGCCTTGATCGGCCCCATAAACCCGTAGTTCTCGCTCGCCATCCGAGTGGTAGAAATCGAAACGGTCACCACCGAGCCGTCCGACGCCAAAAGCCCCTTCAGCGAGTTGGCGATCGTGACCAGCGAAAAACACGAGATATCGAACGCCCGCAACATTTGCGACTTGCTCGTCTCGTGAAACGGTTTGGGGCCCTCAGAGTAATCGCCGAAGGCGATCGAATGCACGAGGCCATGAAAGACCTCGTATTTCGCTTCGAGATCTTCCGCCAACTGATCAATCTGCTCTTGATGCTCCACATCGCAAACAAAGAGGTCAGCCTCGCCCACGATCTTCCTAACCGACTCGCGGCGTTCGGGCGAACGAACGACATACACCACCTCAGCGCCCGCCTCTCTCAAGACCTTTCCCACATGAAATGCCACGCTCTTGCGGTTTGCCACGCCAAAAACCAAGACGCGACGCCCTTCGAGTTGTAAAAAATCGACCGGCATCAACGGGCCTCCGGCTTGGTAAGCGTACACGCAAAGTCAAACCGAGTGGCCACTTTGCCATCCACAGTCACCCGTGCCTTCAGAAAAAAAGCCTGGGCCAATCGGTCGGTCAGCTCCACTTCCAGTTGGATCGTGTCGCCCGGGAAAACCATCTTTTTGAATTGGACATGATTCGCCCGCGTAGCTACCGGCACCGCATCGGGCTCGCCCTCGATCAAAGCAGAAAGCAAAACGGCCCCCGCCTGCATGGCCGCCTCACACAAAATCACTCCCGGCGTAATCGGAAAGTTCGGATAGTGCCCCTGATACCAAAACTCATCGCCCGAGAACGTCTTGCGACAAACAATGCGATCGTCCGATTGTTCAACAATTTCGTCGATCAGCAGAAACGGTTCCCGATGCGGGATCGCAGCTTTAATAGCTTCCAAGCTCATCTCAGATAGGTCTCTCGCAAAGGCGCTAAGGCGCAAAAAATCCAAAGAAAGAATGATGGACGGAACAATTACATAAATCCTGAAACTCGCGATCTCTCTTTGCGCCTTTGCGAGAGTTTTTCTTACGACGTTCCCTTCATTAGCAAATTATCCACATCACTCGCAACCATCCGCCCATAGTTCATCGCCCCCAGCCAGCCCGACATGATAATCCCCACGCTCCCCGCGTGATAGAGACCCTCGATCTGCTCGATCTGCTTTGGCACATCAAAACTCACCTGCAAACCCTCGAATTTCGTCCCAAAACTGGCCCCTGCAACATGCTGCGTATAGTGCTTGAAAGTAACGGGCGTCGAAGCCTCGGCATGATCGACCCGCTCTCGAATGTTCGGTACATATTTTTCCAGTGCATCGAGGGTCGTCTCGACGAGGTCCTGCTTGCTCGCTTCGTACTCTTCTTTCGAAAGATTCGCCCAGTCGTCGAAATTGGCATTGGTGCCTAGAAACCACAAGGCAGCGCTGCTGACCCTCGGGCCGAGTTCGCGGGTAATAAAACGAAAAAGTACGGCTCGTAATATCTCGACTCAGTAGCAAGTCGGTCTGAAACACGGGTGCCGTCGAGCTGAACAGCAGATCGCCCGTCGACTCGTCGATTCGCTCGTCCGGCTTGAGTGCCATATAAACCTGCGTACTCGAATTGTTCAGCCGCACCGCTTGGGCATCCTCAACAAATTGACGATCAAAATACTCTTCGCCCACCAACCGAAAAATCGTCTGCTTGAGATTGGCGTTCGAAACCACCGCCCGCGTCTTAATCTTGCGTCCATTCACTTCGACGGCTTGCACGCGCCCGCCATCGCAATGGATTTTTTCGACATCGCAGCGGATACGAATATCGACACCATTTTTTACGAGCTCGGCTTCCATCATCTGGATAAGTCGATCGGTCCCCCCCTCGAACGTGTACACGCCCTTCGACATAAAATTGGAGAAAACGATGCCGTAGCTAATCGCCGGGTCTTCCAGCGTACTGCCGTTCGCATAGGTGATCGGCTCCATCAACAGGCGTATCACGTCTTCGCGCCCTGGGAAAAATTCATCCAGCAACTCGCGCGTCGTAAGCTTCTGATCGTCCTGGAAATCCATCGAACGGGCCTTCACGAAAAAGCCTTCCACGGCTTCCGGCGTAACTTTGAATTGCTCAATGAGAAGCTTGGTAAAATCGACCCGACTAAAATTGGTCGTCAACGAGAACATCGGGTTGTCGAACCGAATATGTTCAAGCTGCACAATCGAGTCGGCAATCTCCTGGGTCCAATACCGTCGGCAGCTTTTCACCATGCCATACGGAAACCCGTGCAGCGAAATATATGCCCACCAGGCCGCTTGAACCACGTCGCCATGCCGCCGAGCTTGTAATGCTGCTCGAGCAGCAGCACACGGTAGCCATAGCGCGCGAGCATATTGGCCGAAGTCAATCCGGCAAGGCCACTGCCGATCACGACGATGTCGTACTCGTCTTTTGCGTCTTTGAGAAAATCTTTAGGCATGTTTTTTGTCGGCTTGCGTAGTTGATATACCGCCTTTTAGAGCATTTCACGATCGATTCAGCGGCACCAATTGTGTACCAATACACTTTGATTTATGGAAGACCATTTCCGGCAGGAGGCCAATAATGAAGTCGTATTCGATGACATGCATTAGCGTGTTGTGGAAGCTTGTGAAGGTGGCGAGGGCACATAAAAAGAGATCGCCGATTTATTCGGCGTATCCTTGAATTGGACAGAGAGTCTTCTGAGTCGATGGCGTCAGACAGGCTCTGTTTTGCCCAAGCCGCAAGGCTTGATGCAAAAAACCCACGGCATCGATCCGCAGCGATTTGTATTTCTTGATGAAAGCAATGCCAAGACCAACATGACCCGTCGGTACGGGCGTGCTAAGGCCTGGTTCCTGTCGCGTTACTCTCCCTGATTCTCGGCAATGAATCCCTTCTGGTCCGCCCAGTTCTCAATGACTTGCTTCGTGAGGACGTCCACGTAGATAATGTTGATATTCATGCGAGTGCTGCCCCTTTCCGAAATCGTGGACGTAGGCCCCCTGGCTATTTCAAGAAAGTCCCTTTGAGAGAATGAAGCCCGAGTGGCACGGCCGGATGGAGCCGTGCCACGCGATGCGCGGGTTGCCGTCAATAAGATTGGGATGCATCTGTTTGGAAAACCGCTCGTGCGTAGCCGGGGATTATGGCACTCGACGCACATCTTGGCCAGGGTGGCGGTCAAGGCCCGTTCGCTGCGGACGCCACGCTCCAAGGTCTGCGGATAGAACGTCTGCGGATAGAACTCGACCTTTGAACTGCAAGCCAAGACACTAATTCGCTCGTCGCATGACGGGAATTTTACCACGATATGGCACGGGATCCGTGGTTCTTATTGCACTATTTCTTCAGCAAGCTCGCCGCGGGTTCGTCTAGGTACATCGTTGCTTGCTCATGTTGTTGCAAGATCGAAGCGGGGACTTCGTTGGTGACAGGCCCTTCGATCGCGCCCTGCGCTGCCTTCGCTTTCTGCTCTCCAGGTACAGAGCAGACGATGCGCTTGGATTTCATGATTTGCCGGATCGATAAGCTAATCGCTTGACGCGGGACTTCGTCAAGCGTGGGAAACCAGCCTTCGCCATGTTGCTGTTCGCGGCAGGCTTGGTCCAAGTCGACGACGATGAATGGAACTTCCGTTTCAAAATCGGCCGGCGGATCGTTGAATGCCAAGTGCCCGTTTTCGCCAATGCCGACGAAGGCCACGTCGACCGTTTGAGCGGTGATCAATTCGCTCAGCCGGGCGCACTCCGCCTGCATGTCGCCCTTGCCATCAAGGCCTTCGCCGTCGACATAATGAAACGCCTTGAAGGGAACCTTTCCGACAAATCGCTCCTTCAGGTACTTTCGGAAAGAAGCCGGATGGGTATCGGACATGCCAATATATTCATCAAGATGAAATCCGGTGACCTTCGACCAATCGATGTCGGGATCAGCGGCCAGCGCCGAGAGCACTTCGAGCTGAGAAGCTCCGGTGGCGACGATAATGGTAGCGTGGCCTTGCTTGGCTAGGGCATCGCGAATTAACAAGGCACCATCGGCGGCTGCCTGGCGGCTCATTTCTGTTTTGTTGGAACGAACAAGAACTTTCATGGAAACCTCATTTTTCTATGTAGATAAATTTTCGCAGAACCGAACAAGCCCTAGAGTTTATCACACATGCTTAACAAATCTACCGTGTGTAAGCATTGGACATCGGGACGTCCTGCTTCAATGAGGCCGGCTTGGATTTGCAAGAGACAGCCGGGGTTGCCCATGACCACGTACTGGGCATTGGTTTTGAGAATGTTTTCTGTTTTTCTATCCAAAATCGATTTGGAGTTTTCGGGATAGAGGATGTTGTAAATCCCCGCCGAGCCGCAACATTCGCTACTCGATTCGAGTTCGACAAGGTCGATGCCCTCAATACGGCTGAGAATCTCTCGTGGTTCTCTTGTGATTCCCTGCGCATGCCCTAAATGACATGCGTCGTGATACGTGACGCGA
>JAADIN010000066.1 GCA_013151315.1 Planctomycetota bacterium
CCTACGAGCGGGGCGTAGCAGCGATCACCGTGCATGGGCGAACGGTCAAGCAGCGGTACGATGGGCCTTCCCGCTGGGAATTCCTTCGCGAGCTCAAACAGCACGCCGGCGATCGCACGGTACTCGGCAGCGGCGATCTCTTCGACGCCCAAGCGTGCCTCAACATGCTCGAATTCACCGGCGTCGACGGCGTGACGGTTGCCCGTGGCGCGATTGGCAATCCCTGGATATTCCAGCAAGCGCGCGCCTTGGCCGCCGGCCTGCCGCTGCCCGAGCCGCCCACGCTATTCGAGCAGCGTGAGGTCATCGCCGAGCATTACTCGCTTGCCGAAGAGCTCTACGGAGCGGAGCGTTGTGTTTCGACGATGCGAAAATTCGGCATCAAGTATTCCTGCCTGCATCCCGAGCACGAGCAGGTGCGAACCGACTTCACGCAAGTCAAACAACCGGGAGCTTGGCGCGAAGTGCTAGAGAAGTGGTACCGCGTCGATGCCCCAGGGATCGTGCCACCCATCGACGAACCCAAGCCGATTCTCAACGCGGCACGGGCTTCAGCCGGCAGTCGTTGAGTGCTCCGTATGCACCCGGCGATGCTCTTCAAGGATTCCGTCCAGCAAGGAAATAGGGTCTTTGATATTCAAGGGAGTATCCTTAATCGCATAACGTCCGCGATCACCGGGCCGCCGGAGAAGATTTTTCATTGGAAACCGTGTGATCGGCAGTTCCGTGCGCATCGCACTGTTCTGCCTTCGTTCCTGGATCGATAGCGAGTGAAGCGTCCTTCGGCCAACGCTCGTTGATCGAGGCAATAAGGGTGCGAATATCGTGCCCAGCACGTTCTGACATCTGCTTGCGTACACGACGCACTTCGCTATAGCTATCCATTGAACGTATCCTCGTTGAGCAGTTCAAGCGGGGTAACCAACGCGGGGTTCCCCAGCCCAAGTATACCATTAACACGACGAATGTGGCCAAATTTATTGGCATTGGCGATGTGGCGGCAATTCCACGTCACCAAGAAGTCGCAGCGATGAAACGATGCCGCAGCAAGATGCAAAGCGTCGCCACCGGGATCCGTTGGCATAACATGATGAGAAATGTAGGCGTCAACCGCTTCGGCAATCGCATCATTCAGCGTGAGTAGTGGAAGCCGGGAAGCCAATGCAAGCATGTCCGACCTATTCGGGAATTCACCAGCATCAAGTTCGGACTTCACGGCAAGACTCGTGACGAGTTCATCGCTGCCATTGAGCGCGCGATCAAGCCACTTGCGCGTCCAGTTCTCGCGAGCAACCATCTCTGGCTCCGAGCGGGTGTTGAAGTAGAAGCTGACTACTGTCGTTTCAATATAGATTCTTGCCATCGTGTGGACTTTCAATTTTCAATCGCAGAACTCGGACTGCTTTCGCTCAAACAGCTTTGGTGCGACCTTGCTCTGCTTCGAGAAACCGCGCGGCATCAATTGTTGTGGGGCGGACCCGCATGTCAGGTGGTGTGGTAAGGGCCGTCAGTGATGACGGCCCTTACCCGATTTATTTGCGATTCTCTTCTTCCTCCAATCGCTTCACGACATCGATCGGCATTTGATCGTAAGTATGAATTGATTCGGAGCATTTATCAATTACGCGTCGAAGGCCACGGAACCGACCAAATTGGCGTAGGGCTCCCACAATGCAATAGACGTAGATCACGACTAAGGCGATGTCCGCGAGTTCATAAAGGGGAAGGTAACGTCCTACGAATCGAATCAACGACGTCCAAAACACCGCCAGGGACAGTGCGAGAATCACTCGAAGTGCAGTGTATGTTGCATCTGTGCGCGCATCGACGAGCCGTTGTGGGTTTTCAATCAAGTACGTTACGACAGCATCATCACGTTCCTTTTCATCTTGCAGTCGCTTCTTTCGGTTCGTTGACCAAGTTGCGACGAGACTGTCGAACAGGGGTTTTGCGTAGGACGCCGCGATGTTTACGAGAAAGGCAACGATGACGGTGGAAATCCACCATGTAGGTGTCGTGATGAGTTTCGTGAGGTCATCCACAGCGAGTCAAGTTTCTATTTCGTGTTTGGTGAATTAGCAGATAATTTGTTATTAGACACAAAAATGTGCGTAAGCAGGGATTAGACACACCCGCCTTTTTCGCGAGGCATCCCGCTTGAGCGCATCGTATCAGACGCCCGCTCCGAATGCAAGAAATGGACGGCTACTCAACAGGAGAATTGCCAAGTTGAAAAACAGACAATACCTGCACCCAACATTAAAAAGGAACCACAACGGAACAACGGGAACTACGCAAGTTTTTTCGTAGTTCCCGTTGTTCCGTTGTGGTTCAAATCCTTGTTTTTTTTGCGGGCTGGCTGGGACTTGGCAATCCTCCTGCGGCTATTCGATTTACCGCCAAAGCTTCGGCACCCACCCGCGAAGTCGACCGCTAATACTCGGTCGCTCTTCTTGCGCTTTCAAAGTCTCTGGCTTCGATGATCGCTTTGCCGGTTGCTTCGCCTCGCGCAACGTTCCCGCTTCCACCGGCGGGACATACTCGATCAAATACTGCGACCAGTACTCTTCGACCAATCGCAGACAATCGATGACTTGCCCCGCGTCGAGCGCCGTCTTGGCCGCATAGACGCCTTTGACCAACGCTCCGCGATGAAGTTTATCGAACTGCAGATCGACCAATTCGAGATCGTCGAGCAAGACTTCCGCATCGCCGGTCAGATGCAACTGCACGCGCATCTGGCCTTCGGCTCGGAAAGGAATATCGTCGACGGGAAACTCGAATCGAGACCACTCGCTGTCGATCGGTTGCTCGCCGCCCAAGATCGCAACCTGCCGATAGCTTTTGTTGGGGTCTTCAAAAACGATACGCAGTCGCGTCTTCGGCGAGACCTTCAAGCCGCGGATCTGTCCGCTAAGCATCAACTGCCCCGTCTCGGGCATCGGAAAAAGATCGCTTTGGATCGCAACGCCCGCGAGGCCTTCGCTTCGGAATCGCAAGGCACGAGTCCCCGAATGGGCGTCCGTGCTAACGACCTTCGCCCGTCCCTGCGAACCGATCAGTGGTTGCCAGCCGGCGATCTGACTCCCCTCTTCGGGCAGTTCAAACCCTGGATTGACTAACAGCGGGTAGGGCCTGCGAATGTTGAGGTTGCCGGTTCGCGACTCGATGGCTTCGATCCGCTGCTGTAAATCTTCGCGAGCGCTGGTATCCAACGAAACTTGTGGCTGTCCCAATCGGAGTTGGGTCGAATCGAAGGCCCATGCTTGGAGACTTGCAGGCGGCAGCTCAACGAGCCACTCTTGCTCGCCTGCGGCGAGCGACCCCGAGCTTTCCTCGTTTTCGTCTCCCAATTTTTTCCAAGCAGACAGGTCGTGAGAACGAAGGGGTAATTTCACGCTAATTGGCCAAGGAGATTCGTTGATGAGCGAAACGGTCGTCGCGTTTTTCGACCGGTAAACTCGCATCACCAACGGTTGAACTGTTTGGGTACGCACTTCGGCTTCGGGCCCCGGTAGTTGCTGTACTATTTTCCGCAGATCTCGCAACTGCGGGTGGGAGCCGAAGGAAAAGAATTCACCCCCCTCGACGATCGTTAACGCGTCGCTTCGGGCCAGCGCCGCGGCCAAATAGCGTCTCTGCGTTGCACCGACAGGCGAGGGTTGGCACGTGAGCGTCAGGCGAGTTCGGTCGGCCCCGAAAGGGCTCAGTGCATCGAACGAGGCGAGCCGAATTTTTTCGGCCGAGTGATGGAACAACAGGGCCGACCGTCCGGCGAGAGGTAGCAATTCTCCCTGGTCGGTGGCGGCATTGATGCGCAAATCGCGGGCCCGTTGCTGAAATTGATTGCTGGCCCCCAATTGCAAGGGCGCCATTGCCACGATGCCTGGAGTCTGAGCCAGCCTTGTAAAGTCGAGACCATGTTCGAGCAAAACTTGGCTCAGATTCGTCGGCTTGGAAATCGCCCTGCGAACCTGTTGCTGAAGCGTGGAGCCCGAAAACACCTCCTCGGTCGCCAAGACCAGCTGCAAATCGTTTCGCTCGGCAACTAGCGCCGAAGCCATCTTCGCGTACATTTGGGTCAGCTTTTGCGACCGCCATGCTTGCCACGCGGCCCGGTCTGGGCCGAGCAATTGGGCGGCCCGGCGTTGAAACCTTTGGGCATCCTGAGAAGGCACCTGGGTGCCCGTTTCACGAGAAAAATCGGCAATCGTCGCATCATCCATTCCCCAGGCCAGCCCCGGCAACAGCCCGTAGCCCTCGCCGGAAAGCTGAAGTCCAACCCCTGCAAAAGAATCGTGGCCCCGATAACGGTCGGAAAGTTCGCTGACAAGATTTCCTAATTCGGCCTGCACCCGATCGTTGAGCACGTTGTAGTACGGTGCCCGACCCTCCACCGCGGAATACTGCTGCAACCAAGTTCTTCCCTCTGCTCCGACCCAAGCGATTCCGTCGGTTTGAGCTTCCGAATTTCTGCGAGCCAGTTCCAGGCGGGGCAGGGGGGTGGTCATTTGCACCATCGGCACTATGCGAAGACCTTCGCGATCGAAGACGCGCAACAGCAATTCCAAGACATCTTTGCGCATCGGGTCTTGCCCACTTGCAGCAAGCAATCCCGTGTCGTAACGGGGCGACGGGTTCAACAATTCGCTCGGATAAAGCGAGCTTCCATCGGCCGCAACCGAGAGCATCACCCCGTTGTATCCATTGCTGCGCACATGCTGAGCAAGCCGATTCGCGCCATCCAAAAACGTCGACCAAGTTTGTACGCTCAGCCCGCTACTCGCATCTAGCGACTTCGCCGCCCCCAAATACTCGGCGAACATCGGCTTCGATAGAAAACAGGCGACCAGCCGCGTCGGTTCTGTTTTTTCTGTTTCCGTTGTCGTTTCCGCTGCCGTGGCTTGGGCGTCGTGTCGCAGCAGATCGATTCTTCCGTACTGGGCCGGTTTTTCCGAGTGACGATTCACAATCAGCAACTGGGGAGCTCGAGTACGAGGCCAAAACACAAACCGATGAATTCCGATTTCCCCTTCGCCAGCCGCTTGCGTTCCTTTCGTGTAAAAGCCCGCATCCCGCTGCGAGGCGGTCACTTGGCCCGAGGCATCGGGCTCGATCACACTGATTGCCAGATGTTGCTCCAGCTCGAGCGGATATTGAATTTCGACCACGTGCGGCTGCCCCGTCTCACGAACAGGAAGCGTATACGACTGCCAGTAGGGATCGCCGGCAGGCGGCGCGGGGGGCAATTCCACCAAGTCGCCAGCCGGGCCAGGACGCACGACCGGCTGAACATTGCCAATCGATCCCGGCATGGCCCGGGGCAATCGCGACACCTGAGCCCATGAGGGCAATCGCTGCCACCAACGAGGGTTGGCTGGATCGATACTCAACACGGGTTCCCATTGGTCGGCCAGCTCGGGCAGTTTTGCTTGCGGATCGACCACCACAAATTCGACCTCACGACTCGCGAGTACTTTGGCCTGCTGCCCAGGGAGAAACCGAGTCGCGAAACCCTCCAATCGCCGAGCGGTAATCGTCAGACGATAGGCGTCTTCTTGATCGGGGCAAATGATCTCAAATTCTAATGGCTCCTCCATCGAACTCATCTGCCGACCGGCCTGCCAAAGGATATTCTTCTCCCCCGTCCGTCGAAGCCGAAGCTCGACTTGAACGGGCCCCTCGGCAAGCTCATCCACCAGATCGGGCTGCAACTCAAGATTCCAAACTTCGTTGGGCTGGAAAACCAAATGGTCGCGTGCCAGCACAACTCGCAGCTTGTCTCCCGGACTCCGGTGTACTAGCAGATTGCCGCCCGATTCGCCTAACTGTTGGCGAAGCTGCTGCGTGGCAAGCTGTTTTAGGGGCACTTCGACAATCGTCGGCTCGAGCGATAGATCTCCGCGAAGCTCCATCCGAACGATCGCTTCGTCGTCGGCCCGGATGGTCACATCGCAACCATCAAAGTTCCTTTTTTCCAGCGGGTCGATGA
>JAADIN010000028.1 GCA_013151315.1 Planctomycetota bacterium
TCGAATAAACCGAAACCGACCGGTTTGCCAGTTACCGCCACGCGGACTGCGTGGACGATCTGGCCGATCTTGATGCCCTTCGCTTCGACGAACGATTTTAATGCCGTTTCGAGAGCCTCGGCCTCGAACGATTCGAGGTCGGCAAGCACTTGCCGGAAGTCGCGGAGTCGCTCTACGGCATCCTCGGGTTTACGGAGTCGCTTCTCGAAAGCCTTTTCGTCGTACACTAGGCGATCGTCGGCGACGTAAAAATCGGCGTAGTCGAGGATGTCGCCGGCGATTTTGATGCGGTCGCCTGCCGCTTCGACAATTTTTGTGAGCATGGGTGCCGTCTCGCACGGGGGCGGATCGGCGACCAACCCAGCACCTTGCAAAAAGGGCAACACTTTGGCGACCTTTTGCTTGAGGGGTAGCTGCTGCATGGCTCGATCTTGAAACGCCAACAACTTTTGAGGATCAAAACTTGCCGGCGATTGGTTGACTCGCTCCAGCGAAAAATGCTCGATCATCGCCTCGCGAGAAAACTCCTCGGTCTGGTCGTCGAGCGACCAACCGAGCAGCAGCAGGTAATTTAGCAGGGCGTCGGGAAGGAAACCGATTTGCTTCGACGATCACCGGATTGAATGTGTCGGCTTCGGTCGGCATCTGCAATCGCTCGGCAATCGTTTCGCCGTGTTTTTTGAGCTGCGCAAAATCTCGATTCTTCAGATATTTTTCGAGTTTTCGCTTGCTGAGTTTATTTTTGCTGCCCGGCTCGGCCACGTAAGGGAGGTGGGCGAACTCGGGTAGCGGGTAGCCGAGCGATTGGGCGATAAAGATCTGTCGCGGAGTGTTCGGCAGATGTTCTTCGGCGCGAATCACATGCGAGATTTGCATGTCGTGATCGTCGACGACGGTTGCCAAATGGTAGAGGCAAGAACCATCGGCCCGCTGGATGACGTGGTCTTGTTCGCGGGCCCACTGGAAGCGGACTTCGCCTCGGACGAGATCTTTGATGAGCAACTCGCCTTCACGCGGCATTTTGAGTCGGACGACCGCTTGCCTGCCCTCGGCCTCGAACTGGGCCGCTTGCTCGTCGGTCTCGGCCATCCAGCGGCGACTGTAAGTAAACTGTTCTTTGGCTTGTTGGGCTTGCTCTCGCTCGGTTTGAATCTCTTCGGTCTTGGCAAAATCGCGGTAAGCGTGTCCCGAGGAGAGCAAGGCTTCGACGGCCGCTTGGTACTTTTCCGACCGCCCAGATTGGTAGTACGGGCCGTGGGGGCCGCCAACTTCGGGGCCTTCGTCCCAATCGAGTCCTAACCAGCGAAACCCGTTGAGGATCGGCTCGAGCGCGGCTTCGACGTTGCGCTGTTGGTCAGTGTCGTCGACTCGGAGAATGAACTGGCCTCCCCGTCCTCTTGCATAGAGCCAGTTAAACAGCGCAGTGCGAACGCCGCCAATGTGCAGGAAACCGGTGGGACTGGGTGCGAAGCGTGTGCGGACGGGCATTTTTGAATGCGGAATGCGGAATGCGGAATGGCGAACGACGAGCCACACTATCGACGATTCGGAGGAGGCTGTCTACTACGCGGCCCGATTGCGGCTTTTCTGCTTGCGCAGTCGCTTTCGCTCCGATTTACTCAAGCGACGCGTACCGTCGTCTTCTGACTCGCCCTCGCTGCCATCGATCCACGCGCTCTCGTTGGCAATCACCCCTTTTGTGCTTTGCTCGGGTTCCACTTCTTCTGAGGGGGGCACCTGCTCTGAAACAACCGGCTGCTTGGGTGGGGTTGCTCGATGTTCGATGAGGCCTTGCACGTCGAGCACCACATAGCGAGCGAACAAGAGTGAGCCAACCAGCAGCATCAAATTTCCGGCCAACGGCAAAGCTCGGCCTATGGTATCGGGCCAGGAAGCGGCCCAGACGGGTGACCAGCCAGCTGCGCCAGCTCCCGCAACGACGAAACAGCCCAGTGCGAGCCCGTAGACGACCATGGCAGCCCGACACTCGGCAACATCGAGAATCAGTTTCAAGAGCAATGTGCCGCCGAGAATTGCCGCCCCAGCAAGCCACCAACCCGCGTTTTCTGGCAACAAATTCCAAGGAGTAAAATATCCCAGGATGCGGGCAACGATCGCGTGCCCCCCGACTACGGTATTGAGACTCAGCGCGATGGCAGCCCAACTGGCAGTTTTCCACATGCGATATCGGCCACGAACATCGTCGACCCGATGCCGTCGCAAAGAAAAGATCAGCTTCGTATAGCAAGCCGCGGCTAGCAGTATCGCTGCCGATGCCCAAGCGATGAGCTGATTGGAAAAGACCGTGGTGATCTCGGTTGCGGAGATCACGGGTACGATCGAACTCAAATTCTCAGAGTTGTGAGCAGCCAACTCGGCGAGAAGACCGACCAACAGACCGAGCCCCAAGACGAGCGCAATGCTACGGAACTTGCGGGGGACCAAGTCGGTCACCTGAGGATGGTTCTCGATATTTGCACCGGCGCCGTAGCGCGGGGTGTCACCAGGAGTGCAGACGAGATCTTCACGAAGGGCACTGCTAGCAGTCAGCACTTCTTCCTTCAAAACACGTCGTCGTCGTCCCATGCGAGCAGTCGGGTTTGCCATAGATATTTCAGTAAGTCATGCGGTCGTTAACGCCCTCATAACCGGATTCGGCATATCGACCGCCTCAGCCACTACCAACTTTCTCACGCCGGGGTTGTCCCAGTTGGGCAAATTCTGCAGGCAAGGGTTGGGGTGGCAACGACGGTAACGGTTCAGGAGAGATCGAGGGGCATCTCTGGAGCGAAAGCGAAGGCGAAGAAGCCGATTGGTCTCTGCGTGACCTACGATTCAAGAGGGAAAGCATCGAATTGACCTCCACTCCTGATTATTTGAGACGACGTTTTGATGGCAGACGCAATTTCAAAAAATGACGAGATTTCTCAAGAGGCCCACGAGAGTTCGGCCCTCAAGAAACCGTCACGTCAGGCGGCTACCGAGAATCGAGTTGCCGAGATTAGCTCGCTTCTCAATTCGCTCGAGGATGCGGCGGGGGAGAGTGGACTCACGGCTCGACCTGCTCCGCCGCCTGGATTGGAAAAGAAAAAAACAACGGCGACCTTGCTGGAGAGCGCGAAACCTACTCCCGCTCCGGCCCGCGAACCTCGGTCGTTGTTCGAGCAGAAATTGATCGACGAGATGCACGATGGCGTGGTGTTTGTCGATTCGCAAGCCAAAATCTGTTTGTGGAACAAAGGAGCCGAACGACTGACCGGCGTGGACAGCGAAACCGCGATCGGTCAGGCCTTTGCGCCAAGTCTACTGGCGATGTGCAATCATGCGAGTCGCCGAATATCAGACGAAGCTTGTCCTGTAGCGAAGGCGTTACTCACGAACACACAGCTTCGGCAGCGTTTGCTTATAATGGGTCGACGGGGAAAGCATATTGCTATCGATTTGCACGCGATTCCCGTTCATGCCGCCGACGAGT
Source organism: Planctomycetota bacterium (assembly GCA_013151315.1). GTDB lineage: Bacteria > Planctomycetota > Planctomycetia > Pirellulales > Lacipirellulaceae > Bythopirellula. Next base: position 3,476 of record JAADIN010000028.1, read on the forward strand.
CGGTCAAAGGGGCGACCGTATTACTTCACGACGCCCAGCCCGAGGCAACGCTCGAAGAAAAATGCGACGCTCTGTACGCCGAGGTGACCAAAGACCCGATGACCAAGGTCGCAAATCGGGCCGAGTTTGACCGCATGCACGCCTTGTTCATCGAGGCCCACGAGCAGGCGAAGCAATCTTGCAGCCTGATCATGATCGACATCGATCACTTCAAGAAGATCAACGACACGTTTGGCCACCAGGCAGGAGACGAGGCCATTATTGCGATGGCGAATTTGCTGTCGTCGAAGTGTCGTTCGGGAGATCTTGTGGCTCGCTACGGTGGCGAGGAATTTGTGGTCTTGTGTGCTGACTGCGGTATTGCGGATGCGGCAAGTCGAGCGGAGCAGATTCGCAAGAAGCTTTCGGAAACGCAGCATGCTTGTTTGGGCAACCAACGGATCACGGCCAGTTTTGGCGTGACCGAACTGCAAACCCGAGACACCTCGGAATCGATGCTTCGCCGCGCCGATCAGGCGTTACTGAAGGCAAAGGATCAGGGGCGAAATCAGGTCGTTCAATTGGGGAATGGTATGAAAACAAAGAAAACGAAGAAGAAGTGGTGGCCGTTTGGTCGTAAGGCCTCTCGGATTCTTGTCGAATCGACGTTGACGACGAAAGTGCCGGTCGATATCGCGATCGAAAAGCTGCGAGGATTTGTCACCGATCACAAGGCGAAGATCATTTCGACCGACGAGAGCTCGGTGGCGCTGGAAGTCTCCAGCGAAACGGTCTCCTACGATCGCCGAAAGGCCGACCGTCACGTGACGTTTCGGGTAGAGCTTCAGTTTCACGAAGATCGCGTGGAAAGCACGAATAAACTCGGATTGGCATCGGGCGAACAAGTGCAGACGCGGGTTGAAATCGCGATTCGTCCGAAGCGATCGAGCCGCCGGCGGAAAGCAGAACAAGCCGAGCGGGCACGACTCATTTTGCAATGTATCAAAGCCTATTTTATGGCGAAGGAAGGCGAGGAAGTTGAGGCCGAGTTGGTCGCAGCAGGCGAAAACTAAGTTCAGGTTTTGCATTTTCCGAGGTTCAGAATTTCACCCGCGAAATACGCGAAAGAAAGTTTCGGATTCCGGATTTTCTAGAAGGAATTGACCGATGAGAGACGAAATTAGTGAACCTCAGCAGTGGCGTTCTTCTACTCGTAGAAAAATGGGGGAGACAACCTCCAGGGTTTTGCCCCGCCAGTCGGCTGCGCACGGGCTTGGCTCGATCGCTGCGTTGCCTGTGGAAGCGATCGATGCGGTCTTTGCGGACGAGCTCGTCCGCGTGGAGCCGGCTCGTGGTTCGCGGCGCGACATGGTGTCGCAAAAGCCAGCAGACCGAGCTGTCGTGGCGGAGTCGATGCGATCGGCCGAGGGCAACGATCTGCTGCAGAGCCTCTCGGCACAGCTTGCGATGCTCAAGACGCAGCAGGAGCATTTGCAGGAGTTGTTGGTGCAGGCTCAAGAGGTGAGGTGAACTCCGGCGATCTGTCAGATCGCGGCTATTCTCCTATCAGATCGCGGCTACTTCTCTAGCTTCTAGCTTCTGGCTTCTGGCTTCTGGCTTCTGGCTTCTCGCCTCTAGCTTCTCGACTCCAAGACGGATAGGCTGTGGGGTCTCTGCTGCGCCTTCCCCTATAAAATCTAGGAGCCAATACCATGGCCTATTCACTCCCCAAGTTGCCGTATGCGACCAATGCACTCGAGCCGCACATTGATGCGAAGACGATGGAAATCCATCACGGCAAACATCACAATGCCTACATCGCAAAAGTCAACGCTGCCCTAGAAGGGTCGGGTGTCGACGAACAATCGATTGAAGATTTATGCCGAAACATCGAGTCGGTGCCTAGCGACATTCGGGGTGCGGTACGAAACAACGGCGGCGGCCATGCGAATCATTCGCTGTTTTGGACCGTCATGAGCCCCGAAGGGGGAGGCGAGCCGACCGGAGCGCTGGCCGATGCGATTGGCAGCGAGTTGGGCGGATTCGCCAAGTTCAAGGAAGATTTTAGCAATGCCGCGGCAACTCGCTTTGGTAGCGGGTGGGCTTGGTTGAGCGTTGATTCTAGCGGCAAGCTTGTGGTCGAGAGCACTCCGAATCAAGACAATCCCTACATGGCCGGCAGCACGCCGATCTTGGGGTTGGACGTTTGGGAGCATGCCTATTATCTCAACTATCAGAATCGTCGGCCCGACTACGTGGCAGCGTTCTTCAATGTCATCGACTGGAATGCTGTTGGCGAGCGTTACACCCAAGCGACATAACTCCGCCATCCTGGTGGTGTAAGGCGAGTGGGAGATGAGAACTTACCAAAATACAAGCACGACGCGCAAGCGAGTGGGTGCGTAAGACTCACTTGCTTGCGTTGCGTGCTGGTAAATTCTCAACTGCCGGTGGCGTAAAATACCCGACGAAAAGTTCTCAAGGAGACGAACCGGACGGAATCTTTCAACTTGCAAATTTGGTAGAGGGTAGAAAAGATGGCCAATCGAATAGCAACTCGCCTTAGCTCTCTTGGTACAGGGGGCACTTTACGTCGAACGA
>JAADIN010000168.1 GCA_013151315.1 Planctomycetota bacterium
AGCGATCGGTCGCTTGCGAAGTCTCGCTGGAAACGCCCATGGCCTGCGGCATCGGCATCTGCTTTAGCTGCGTCGTGAAGTGTGTCGTGGAAAACGAGCAGGCGGGGGCCGATTGGGATTACAAACGCACTTGCGTTGAGGGGCCCGTGTTTGATGCGGAGAGGATTGTTTGGTGAAGACTCTGCGAAACACATGCGGTTTCGCAGACAAAAGAGACACTAGAGCTTTGTCGCAGCTAAGAATTAGGATTATGGATGTGAGCCGCAACGCGCTAGCGTCGGGTCTAGGGGCATACCGCTCCGCTACCCGCGGCTAGCGCCGTGCGGCTCATACCTCATCCCAGAATTAAGCGGTGACAAAGCACTAGCTTTTTGCTGCTTTGATTGCCCGAGCCGCCTTGATTGCCCGAGATAGGCGCGACTTGGTGCGGGCGGCCTTGTTGGCATGAAACACGTTTTTGGCTGCCGCTTGGTCGAGCTTCTTCACAACCGATCGGAATTCCTTTCCGATCGTCTCCGCGTCTCCTGCCTCAACTGCTTCGAGAACCTTGCGAATTTGTCCTCGCACGTTCGACTTGATCATTTTGTTACGAGCTCGACGAACGTCGTTCTGGCGGAGGCGTTTTTTGGCACTGAGGGAAGTGGGCATGTCGGTTGGGGTCCGGAGGGGAGCAGGTCGGTTCTACTGGCTGGGCCAATGGCAATCACCCAATATCGCGTAGTCGAGCGATTTTGTCCAGGCGCGTTGATACGTCTCGGTAGCCATAGTCGAGGCCTGCCAATTCGGTCAAATGGCGTTCTGCCCGATCCAACTCCTTCATGCCGGTCGCGAGTACGCCTGCTCGATAAAGGGCCAAACGGTGAGTTTCCGAATCCGACTCATTGCAAGCCTCCAAAGCCTCTTCGTAGTTCGAGAGGGCCAGCTTGTATTGCTCGATTTTCTGGAAACATTCGCCCAATTCCACCAGAATGACAGGCTTTCGCTTCGAATCGGCTCGGGCGGCCTGCAGCGCCGGGATCGCATCTTTGATCTTCCCTGCCCGCTTTAGCCGCAGGCCCATCTCGTACTGTAGCCGCGCATTGTTGGGCTCGCGCTGGGCTCGGGCGGCGTAGATCTCCAGCTCGACCTGATTTGCCTGCCCTCTCAGGTTGGCGGCAAGCTGGTCGGTCTCTTCCGTGGGATCCTTCAGATGGCGTTGTTCGGCAATAGCGACTTGGTGCTGGGCACGTCGGAGCTCGAGGTCTTCGAGCCGATCGCGAAACCGCATCTCGCCGCCACCCGAGACGCTCAAACCGCGACCTAACACGTCTTCTGCGTCGACAAAACGATATTCACGAACGCAGATATCCGCCAGTTGGAGATAGTTTTCCAGATCCGTCGGATCGGAGCGGATTGCGGCAACGACACGCTCTTCCGGCGTGAGATCGGGCTCGGCTTCGTCCGTCGCGGCTCCTTTTGAAAAGTGAGCCACCGAGAGGTTGGTCTCCTTCCCTTCCTCATGATTGCCCGCGAGAAGATTCGGATCGTAACCCCCTTCAGAGATCGTTTTTTCGACCGAAAGCCGTGAGACGGCTTGCCTCGCTTCTTCGTCTTGAGGCTTGGCCTGATCGACCCGATTCCAGCAAGCAATCGCCTGATCGAACTGGCCCATCCGTTCGAGCGCAATCGCGGCATGGCGGTTCGTCTCGAGGTGCTTAGCATCCGCGTTCATCGCCCAGCGGAGATAGAACAATTGGCATTCGCCGGCCTGCAGTTCGTCGCACGCTTGGGACATAGCAATCAGCGTCGGGATATCCCAGGGATTCAGTGCAAGTGCCGCACACCCGGATTGGAAAGCCGCTTCCCAATTGCCTTTGCCTGCCGAGCGGGTAAGGGCTGAGCGGTGACGCTTGGTCTTCAGCCCCGCAAGCCTTGCCCCCTTTTTGTTGTCGCGATACTTTTGCTGCAGGTTGGCAAGGAAATGTTCGAGGTAGATAAGGTTCCCTGGATCCTCGGCCACGCACTGAGAAAAGAGCTGATTGGCGTAAACGGTGTCATTCTTCTCAGAACACCGCTGCCCATGCTCAAAGACTTTCTGCAGCCGCTGTCGCGAGGCCGCCGTCAAAGGGGCGAGGGATTGTTGATTGGACTCCATAGCATGTATTCTAATAGAGAACCAATAATTGGGCAAAGCGCAGAGGTTGGTCAAAGCCACGGGGTTGCAACCCCGTGGCTTTGACCAGAATTTTTTTCATGTCGTCATTGACCGGAAAAGTCTATCTGATAGGAGCAGGTCCCGGCGACCCGGCACTCATCACGCTGCGCGGCTGTGAAGTGCTCGCCAAAGCCCAGATCGTGTTCTACGACTATCTGGTCAATCCGCTCATCTTGAAGCATGTCGGGCCCGAAACCGAATTGGTTTGCCTGGGTCGACATGGTCGAGGTCGACTTCTCTCGCAGGCAGAAATCAACGCCCAGGTGATTGCCGCCGCCCGAGCAGGAAAAATCGTGGGCCGACTCAAAGGGGGCGACCCTGCCATTTTTGGGAGGACGGCCGAAGAGGTTGCAGCTCTCGAAGTGGCCCGGATTGACTACGAAGTCGTTCCGGGAGTGACCGCAGCGCTGGCAGCGAGCAGCTACGCAGGCATTCCGCTGACTCACCGCGAAGCCGCTTCGTGCGTTGCTTTCGTCACGGGGCAAGAAGGTCGCGACAAAGAGGGAGCGTCGCTCGATCTGGCCAACCTGGCAAGTTTCCCAGGAACGCTTGTCTTTTACATGGGCGTCACGACCGCTCCCCGCTGGTCGGCAGAGCTTATCCAACACGGGAAATCGACCGAAACGCCAGTTGCCATAGTTCGGCACTGCTCATTGCCTTCGCAGCAAGTCGTCAAGACGACCTTGGGCCAACTTGCTGAAGTGCTCGCCACAGAAAAAATGCGCCCGCCGGCCATCATCATCGTCGGCGAGGCCGTGGCCGCCGAAACGCAGGCCAACTGGTTCGCCTCGCGCCCCTTGTTCGGCCGTACCATTTTGATCACTCGCCCGGAGGACCAAGCCGCCGAGATGGTCAACCGCCTCACCACTTTGGGAGCGATGGCGCTCTGCCAGCCGGCCATTAAAATCACCCCGCCGACCGACTGGAGCCCTGTCGACGCCGCGATCAACCATCTCGCGTCTTACGATTGGCTCGTCTTCTCTAGTGCCAACGGGGTACGATTTTTTCTCGATCGCATCTTGGCAACGGGTCGTGATTTACGGCAGCTGGGTACCTGTCAGCTCGCTACAATCGGCCCCGCCACGACCGACGCGCTGCAAGACTATCACCTGAAAGCCGACTTGCAACCTGCAGAATATCGGGCCGAAGCTTTGGCGGAGCAATTGGCGCCCCAAGCTGCCGGCAAACGGTTTTTGCTCCTGCGAGCCAGCCGGGGCCGCGAAGTGTTGGCAGAAACGCTTCGCGCTGCCCAGGCCCATGTCGAGCAGGTGGTCGTCTATCAAAGCGAAGAGGTCCGACAGGCAGACCCCGAGATCGTGACGGCCCTTTCGGAAAGTAAAATCGATTGGATCACGGTCACCAGTTCCGCGATCGCCCGATCGCTGGTGCAAATATTTGGCGACGACCTTAAAAAATCCCAACTGGCCGCCATCAGCCCGCTGACCGCCGGCGTACTTAGCGACGCAGGCTATCCGCCGGCCGTCGTTGCTTCGCACTACACAACCGAGGGTTTGCTGGAAGCGATTCTCGCTGCAGAAGACGCAAATTAAAAGTTGCGGGGTGGCAAACTCTATCGCTTATCTGAGTTACTCGCCAAGCACCAGTTTCTCTATCTGGCGAACCTCTACTGCGAAACGTCAGACGTTTGAACTAATGTCCTCAGGTGGCCGATCTTTCTTCTTAGGGAACTCTCTGCGCCAAGTTGCAGAGCGTCATTTCTTACTCGAATGCCCCCAAGGAGATAGAACGATGCAGCAAGAACCCCAGGCAAAAGTTCGAGCCACAATCTACTTGACTCGCGAGGTACTCGACGAGGCACGCGATGCCGCAGTCCATTTGGCCGGTTATCCGGCCCGGCTCACGTTAACTCAATTGGCGGAAAACGCTTTTCGCGCCGAACTGCGACGTTTGAAAGCGTTGTACAACCACGGACAGGACTTTCCACGTCGTGGCGAGGAACTACGCGGCGGACGTCCCATTGCTGCCTAACGGAGGCAAAAGCATGAATGCAAACACCGAAAATCTGGACGAGTCTTTTCCTCTTCTAGCCAAGCGAGCCCAGGCGGAGGGCAAGCTTCGTTTGGCCAGCACCAGCGAAAGCCAACTCCGCTCGCGATTGCTAGAGATGATTCTGCAAAGTGAACAAAACCGCAAATGTCGTAGGGATGCAATTCCGACAAGTCGCTTGGTACCCAATGCACAAACGAATCTATGAATCACCTACTCTATAGAACCATGGCTAGTCTTCTAGCCGCGATGGCAATCTCCCTTTCCACACTCGAGTGCCATGGCGCAGCGGCAGATTTTTCCAGACCGCAGTTGTCGCATATCTGGCAGCAAGAGTTCTCGTTGCCGGCTCCAGATGCAACGAAGGCCACCACCCTCGGCTATTCGAAAAGCACCGACCCACCTCACCCGGCTGTGGTTCGGGTGATTGTTCCTGAAAATGGGGCCACCTCCTACGGCAGCGGAACGCTCATCGATTTACGAGACCGGTTTGGTTTGGTCATCACCAACTGGCATGTAGTGCGCGACGCGAAAGGCATGGTCGACGTAGTCTTCCCAGGCGGATTCAAATCAAAAGCCCGCGCATTAAAAGTCGATCCCGATTGGGATCTTGCTGCCCTGGTGATTTGGCGCCCTCCCGTCGAACCGGTTTCGATTGCCTCGATTGCGCCGCAGCCAGGCGATCTACTTACAATCTGTGGCTACGGTCAGGGCAGCTACCGCTCGGCAACAGGCCGCTGTACGCAATACTACGCGCCACGTCTCGACTTCCCGCGGCATATGGTGGAACTCGACGTCGAAGCACGCCAGGGAGATTCGGGAGGGCCGATTTTTAATTCTCAGGGCGAACTTGCCGGAGTCCTTTTCGGGGCAGGGGAGGGGACCACGTTGGGAAGTTTTGGCGGCCGCGTCGACAGCTTTCTGTCGAGCTTGGCCCCCGATATTGGCCAGCCGTCTGACCGTCTGCTCGCAGCCAACGACCCTTTGCCAAGCGACTGCGGACAGATCTGTTGCCAAAACGGCATTTGCGTCCCACGCGAAGATGCGGAGCCTCCTCGCATCGTCGACACCGAACCTTCTGCCACGCAATCCGTCGACCACGGAAGCTCCCCTCCTCAGAGTCCCGAAAATCTAGCTTCGATGTGGCCCGAGGAAACCGTGGCATCGGAGGTAAAGAAGTCCTCTGAAATTTCTCAACCCGCACAGGCCAAGATCGCCCAATGGCAAAGCATCTCAGGTCAGGGGTCGTTCGAGCAAATGAAAACCGTGCTTGCAGCGATCGGCTTGGTCTCGATCGCAGTGCTGATCCTCCGCGCCGCGCGATAGTC
>JAADIN010000208.1 GCA_013151315.1 Planctomycetota bacterium
GGTCGATGTCGTGGTTACCAAGGAGCTGGAAGATTTGCCTCGTCCCGAACACTCGATCGCCAGTGCGTCGACCTTTCGTCACGACAATTCGCTCGAGAGTCGCCTTAGCGAAGACGTTTTGCGTACGCGGCTTTCCAAAAGTTGGTTGCCGTTGGGTCGCGACTTGGCAATTGAGCAGCAGATGCTGGCAGAAATCCGGGCGCGTATTACGGGGCAATAGAATAAACGGAGGCACACCTGCCTCCGAAATGCGTGGTTACCCGGAACACGCTTAGGCTTAGCCACCGGGCACCCTCTATTTTGCTATCGAGCACTTTGCACGGGAACCCCTAGCGTGGCGATGGGGACTGCGGTCGCGATGGCCTGCTGCTTGAACACGGGCAGCCGTACCGTAAAGGCGGTTCCCTTGCCTACGGTGCTCTCGACTCGAAACTTGCCCTGGTGCGCATCGACGATGTCCTTGCAGGTCGACAGCCCGACGCCCGCGCCCCCTTTGCCCGTTTCATCAGGGCCGTCTTTGGTGCTGTAAAACCGGTCGAAGATTTTTGTAAGCTGCTCACGAGGGATACCGGCGCCCGAGTCGCGGACGGTCAGGTCGACCGAGTTGGAAGCTTTGTCGTGGGTGAGCCGTAGCACGAGCTCGCCGCCGTTGGGCATCGCCTGCCGTGCATTGGTCATCAGATTCAAAAGGACTTGCTGGATTTGATTGCCGATCGCTCGCACCATCGGTACCTCGGCAAACTCGCAGCGGACGGCGATGCGATATTTTTGCATCTCGCGTTCTAGCAGCACGAGCGACTCGGAAAGAATGTCGGCCAAATTCGGGGCGAATTCTTGTTTGCGATTCCGGGCTAAGCCGAGCACGCTGTTGGTAATTTTTTCGGCCCGCTGAGCGGCGGCGAGTATCTTGGTCAGCGCTTTGTCGCGAGTCGGTTCGTCGCGATGACGAAGCCCTAGCTTGGCGTAGTTGAGGATTGTCATCAGCACGTTGTTGAATTCATGGGTCGTGGTGCTGACCAATTCGCCAAGGGAAGCCATTCGCTGGGCTTCGACCAATTGCTGCTGAACGGTTTCGAGTTGTTGTTCTGTGGTGAGCTGACCGCCGTGATTCATCGGTTTTTTCCTGGGCTGGTGGGTTTTTAGGCTTGTAGAGAGCTTTCAGCGGTCAGCTATCATCCGTCAGCTATTTTTGTACTCAACGTTGGCCCCTACGCGAGCGACGTGGCCGTCGGCGCTAACTACAGCTAGCTGATAGTTTTCCATTTCCGTGGTGGGTGGGTGCATTATTTCGTATCGTCGAACTCGGCTGGGCGACTCAAATCGATCACGCTACAATCTCGCAGCGCGAAGGGACTCGGAGTTAGGATTTAGGGGCTAGGGCAATCAGGCTCTCCCCAAAATTTCCTTTCTCCCAGCCCCTACACTCCCCAATCCTCAATCCCAAATTTTGGCCATGCATACCGTCCAACTGCTATCACAGGCGATCGATACTGCCCGTCGGGCCGGTTACCAAATCCGTGAAGAGTCGCTCGATGGAGCCGGTGGTGGGCACTGTTTGATTCGCGGAAAAAAGTGTTTGCTGCTCGATCTCACGCAAACCCATCGCGAACAACTCGACGATGTCCTCGATGCGCTACGTTCGGAACCGAATCTGGCGGTGGTTGGGATGGCGCCTGCGCTTGCGGAGCTGCTGCAAGTTTCGCCGCTGCGAAGGGCGGCGTGAGGGAATACAAGCACGAAGCGCAAGCGAGTGAGTCAAATACCCACTCGCTTGCGCTTCGTGCTTGTATTGGTGTGCTAGCTGCCTTCTCGGTAGAGTTTGTGTTTCTGAATGTACTCGGCGACTGCTGGCGCGACGGAATTTTCCCAATTCTTGCCTGCGGCAATCGATTGGCGAATCTGCGAACTGCTTATGGGCGTGGCGGGCATCTCGACTTGTAGCATCTTGACTTGAAGAACGGAGGAAGGAACCTCGGCACCCGCTCGACCAACAATCAACGGCGTCGCGAGCTCGCATACCTCGTCGGCCCGATGCCATAGGGGAAGATCGGCCAACGAATCGGCGCCCATCAAAAAGAAAAGCTCGGCCTTGGGCTGTTGATCGCGAATCGCCTCAAGCGTGTCGACCGTGTAACTCACCCCGCCGCGATCGAGTTCGATCGTCGAAACTTGGAGCTCGGGTCGAGTCTTGATAGCCAACTCAAGCATCGCCAGCCGATGCGGCCCACTTGCCTGTGGCCCTTGCGGCTTGAGCGGTTGCTCAGCGGCGGGAACCAACCAAACCGCGTCGAGCTTCGCCTGTTCAAGGCAACATTCGGCCAGCACAAAATGCCCCCGATGCACCGGATCGAAACTACCACCAAAGATGCCAAGACGAAAGGAATTCGGATTGCGGATTACGGATTGCGGAATATTCATAGGTGGGTGGTCACTGGTGGTTCGTAACTGGTATCGTAGCATGAGCCCAAAAGACGGCCCCTCGCCAAGACATTTTCATTCCGAATTCCACATTCCGCAATCCGAATTCCATTGTCTTCCAGCCAGCAAAATCTCTTTGAGACCGAGCCTGAAGCGTGGGAGCTCGATGCGCGAGAGCAGCGGCTGGTCGCCACGGTGATTTTGGGCGAAGGGCCTCGCGGAGATTTTGATTATCTGGTGCCCCCAGAATTCTGCGATTCCGATCGGGCCGAACGCCTGCTGCAGCCGGGGCGACGCGTGCGGGTGCCTTTTGGCCGGTCCAACCGCAAGGTGGTCGGCTATTGCGTTCATCTCGAAGCCAAAAGTGTCGACCCGGGCCGATTAAAACAGGTCGCCGAGGTGATCGATGCGGCTTCGCTCCTGTCGCCCGCCATGTTGCGGCTGACTCGATGGATGGCCGACTATTATCTTTCTCCTTGGGGCCAAGTGCTCGAAGCGGTCGTCCCGGCGGGGGTACGAAAACAGGCCGGCACGCGCGAAGTGCAGTTGCTCCATGTTCCCGAGGAGGCACGTCAAGAGATCGCCCGTGCCAAGCTGCCCGCCAAGCAGCAACAGGCTTGGGAGTTTTTGGCCGCCCGCGCCGAGCCGATGACTCTCGCCCAACTGGCCGAAGCGGTTGGCTGCACCCACGGGCCGATTCGCCAACTACTAAAAAAAGAACTTGTCCAGTCCGAGCGAGTGCGGGTTGCTTCGCGAATGGTCGAAACGGAACCGACGCCTCGCGAGCCGCCGCTGAAGTTCAACCCCGACCAGCAGCAGGCTTTTGAGGCGATCGACCGAGCGCTCGAAAGTAGCGAACCGCATGGCATCGTGGTACACGGGGTCACGGGCAGCGGCAAAACGGAAGTTTATTTGCAAGCCATCGAGCGCGTCGTCGGTTTTGGTCGCCAGGCGATTGTGCTTGTTCCCGAGATTAGCCTCACGCCCCAGACGGTGCGCCGGTTTCGTTCGCGATTCGACCACGTCGCCGTGCTGCACAGCCATCTGACGGCCGTCGAGCGGCATGATCAGTGGCAGCGCATTGCTCGCGGCGAGGTACAAGTAGTGGTTGGGGCCCGGAGTGCGATTTTTGCACCGACGCCCCACTTGGGTCTGATCGTTATCGACGAAGAGCACGAATCGACGTTCAAGCAGGATACGGCTCCCCGTTATCATGCCCGCGATGTCGCTTGGCAACGAGCGCTGGCTGAAAAAATTCCGCTCGTCCTGGGCAGTGCCACGCCTTCGCTCGAATCGTGGTACCGCTCGGGCGCAGGTTCAGAGCAAGGCGATTGGCTGCGGGTCTCGATGCCTCGGCGCGTGATGGATCGCCCACTGCCCGATGTGGCACTCGTCGACTTGCGCGACCCGGCTCAATCGCGAGGCAGCCGGGGCGGAATCAGTCGCGTGCTGCATCAGGCCATGAACGCGGCGCTGTACGACGGGGGGCAAGTCATCTTGTTGCTCAACCGGCGGGGATTTTCGACGCACATCCAATGCCCTGCCTGCGGCTTCGTGCTGAACTGCCCGAATTGCGAGCTGACGTTGACGTTTCACCGGCAGCAACAACGGGCGCTCTGCCACTATTGCGACTATTTTCAGTCGCCGCCGACCGATTGCCCCGACTGCAAGTCGCACGCGATTCGCTACGGCGGCCTCGGAACCCAAAAACTAGAGGACGAAGTCCGAGCCCGATTCCCCAAACACGTTTGCGCGCGGATGGATACCGACAGCATGCGCGCCCGCGGCAGCCACGAGCAGGTGCTCGATCGGTTTGGCAGCGGAGAGATTGACATCTTGCTTGGCACGCAGATGATCGCCAAGGGGCTCGACTTTCCGAACGTGACGCTCGTCGGCGTGGTGAATGCCGATACGGCATTGCATCTGCCCGACTTCCGCGCTGGCGAAAGGACTTTTCAGTTGGTCGCCCAGGTGGCGGGCCGCACGGGTCGTGGAGAAAAAGGGGGCCGTGTGCTAGTGCAGACGTTTAGCCCCGAGCACGCGGCCCTGCAAGCCGCCGTGCGGCACGATTTTCCTCGGTTCGCCACGCAAGAACTCGCCCTCCGCCACCAATTGCTCTACCCGCCGTTTGGCAAAATGATCCGGCTGGTCGTCCGCGGCCCTTCGGAAGAAGTCACGCGCAGCGTGGCCGAGGATCTGGCCGATCGCCTAAAGCAAGCCGGCGGCGACGAGACAGCACTGCGCGTCATGGGAGCCGCCCCGGCCTCGATCTCGAAGCTGCGGAACCACTACCGTTTCCAAATTCATCTCCACGCGGCCAAGCTCGATTTTTTGCGACACGTGGTCGACCTAGCCAGCACGGGCTTCAAACCGCCCAAAGAGATCATTTGGACCGTCGACGTCGAACCAACCGATATGATGTGATTGAATGCGGAATTCGGATTGCGGAATGCGGAATGCGGAATGCGGAATGCGGAATGCGGAATGCGGAAGCGGGTAGCACCGACAGTCGTTCGGAGCTGACGTTGCCATCGAGAGAAGTCCATTCGAACGATTGTCGGTGTGCGCAGCACAAGAGGTAAACTCCGCATACGTCTCGGCCAAGCCTCTTGTGCTGCGCACACCGACACGTGTCCGGCGACACCGAATTGATGGCAAAGCTCGTTGCGGACAGGTGTCGGTGCCACCCGGTGAATATTGAAGCTTGCACTTGGACGCCAACGCGTGCCTGCCCTAGAATAGAGCCTCACCCAGCTTCCCTTCCGCATTCCGAAATCCGAATTCCGCACTCAAATGAGTTATCGCACTTTCAAACGCGCGCTGGGCGAGACCAACTTGGAGCGGAAGTGCCGTTTCTTGTTCGGGGCGTGCTTGCTGCCTTTGATCGCGGGTAGCTTTTGGTGGTACGGCTCGGAGACCGACAAAATTGTCATCGAAAACAATCGGCCCGTGGCCGAGTCGTTGATCAATTCGGCTCTCTTGGAAGCCCATGTCACGGTATTTCAATCGGACGCAGGGCAGGCGAACGAGACCATGATCGCCGTGAACGAACGGCTGGCGAAATCTCTCCACAACGACAAGTTTAGCTGGACCTTTTTTCAGCCAAAAAATCCGGAAGGGATTGGCAAACCGACCGATTCGTTCGAATGGGAGCTTATGGGCCGTTGGTCGGAGCTTGCTGCGACCCTCTCTAGCGATGCAGACATCGAGAGCTTGGATGAGTTGCCCAAAGAACAGAGGCCCTGGGCGCATCGACAAAGTGGGGAAGTTTTGACGCCGGCGTCGGAGGAGGCTACGCAGTTTTATCAATACTACCGACCGATCTTTGCGAAAGACGAGTGTGTTTTTTGCCACCAAAACCCGGGCCCCGACGTCTACTGGCCAAATCTTTTGGCGGGCGACCTGATCGCTGTTGCCCGTGTTGATATCAACATGAAAGAGACCAACGCTCAGCTCGCATGGAACCGTTCGATGCTGTTCATCGCGGCAATCGTCACGGTCTTTCTCGCGATGATCGCTCTCTACGTTATTGTCCGCTACGTCATCGTCAAGCCGCTGCGGCATCTGCGCGATGTGAGCGATGCGATTCGCCGCGGAGAAACCGACGAGCGGGCATCGATCCGCACGGGCGACGAATTTGAAGATCTCGGTGCCGCGTTCAATCGTATGTTGCGGCAACTTCTGCGCCAGCAAGACGAGCTTCGGTCGGTCAATGGCGAACTCGACGGCAAGATCGACGAAATGGCCGAGGCCAACATGCGGCTGTTTGAGATGAACCAGTTAAAAAGCGATTTCCTGGCCAC
>JAADIN010000050.1 GCA_013151315.1 Planctomycetota bacterium
TGGAAAAGAAGCGGTCGAGGCGATTCTCGATGTGGCAGGTGAATATGATTTCCTCACGATCGACGACAGTGCCGAAGGTAAGTTCAAAGAGCGTGTTCTCTATTCGTTTTCAGTATGTCTTCCCGTGTCTTTATGGCTTACACCACTTATGGAACGCTACGATTCTGATACCGATCGATGGAAGTGGCTCACGATACAACTCCTGGGATGGTTGCGCACAACCGACGAACAAACCCGGCAACAACTTCTCAGTATGTCCAACTCCTCCGACCACGATCTCCGTGTGTATGCAACGAGAGCCTTGCTCCGCGGCGATCCCAAATTCCAATACTCAGAAACGGCATTGATTGCACAAAACAGGGGAAGCATCCCGATATGCCTGTGCTTGCAATGCTTGCGTATCAACACCTCGATCAAGTGCCAGAACAATTCGATTTATTCTTCCACGAGGAATTCGATGTTCGTAAAAGGGCTCGCCAAATCATTTCAGTTGAGACCGTCCCGCTGACTTCTCGAACGCAACTTTTTGATAAGCTCGTCGACGTACTCAACGATCCTGCCCAATCGAAAAAGCATATCAATGCGATTCGTGCAATCTCCTCTGCGCACTCTTTTCCAGGTCAAAACAAACACCGAATCAAAACCTCTTTACTGAAGATCGCCCGTGAAAGCGACAAGCAACTCTTCGGCCCCGCATTATTTGCACTTGCCAGGGTTATGGCGTCGGATGTAGGCATAGTTCGTCGTGCAGTGAAGGAAGGCCCTCTCTCGGAAGATCGGAAAAAGCTTCTAGGTGATACTGGGGCCATCGAAAAACTCATTCTTGAGGAACAGCGTCTGATGTCACCTACGGAGGGCGGAGGGGGTGGGTTCTTCTAGACGTGGGCACCAGCGCAAACGCGGTTGCTTGGTTTTCGATCTCACGGCCCTGCAAGAATAGGTGGCAGGAGCCCCACTCATCTCGCTAGCGACCAATTCGAGTATCATTCGACGCAACGTACCCTACCTGCAAAGATGACGCCTACCTTCTTGCCACGACTGGCTTTTTTTCTTTGCTTCTAATCAGTAGACTATTAGCACTATGCTCGAAACCATCCAAGGCAATCTTTACGACTACCCCAAATATTACGATTTGGTTTATGGCTCTGACTGGAAAGCAGAGTTTGATTTCTTGGAAGATTGTTTTGAGAAACATACCGACCTGACGGTAGAACGTGTTTATGAACCGGCCTGCGGGACGGGGCGATTGCTCATCAAATTTGCCTTGGCTGGATACGAAGTAGGCGGAGTCGACCTGAATTCGCTCGCAGTAAAATATTGCAACGAGCGACTCGATCGAGCCGGTTATCCACCCTCGGCAACCGTGGGCGACATGTGCGACTTCCGCGTGGAAGAACCCGTCGACGCGGCGATGAATACGATCAACAGCTTTCGACATCTCCAGACCGAGGCGCAGGCAAAAGCCCATCTGCAATGTGTCGCCCGGGCACTGCGACCAGGAGGGCTCTATGTGCTTGGGCTTCACCTCACGCCGACAAGTATCCAGCCGATGCAAGAGGAAAGCTGGTCGGCTCGGCGAGGCAATTTGTCCGTCTTGTCGCGACTGTGGGTGATTGAATGCAATTTGAAAAAACGCCGCGAGTCGGTCGGGATGAGTTTTGATGTCTATACGCCGACTCGCCAGTTTCGGATAGAAGACCAAATTTGCTTCCGCACCTACACGTATCGCCAACTGGAGAAGCTACTCAAAACGGTGCCCGAATTCGAGCTAACTGCTGTCTACGATTTCGGTTACGATGTCGAGCAACCGATAGAAATAGGGCCTGCCACCGAGGACGTGGTCTACGTCCTCAGAAAGCGCGACACGTAGTACTCGGCTTTGTCTCAAAACCTGGATTGCGTTGTGATGTGAGCCGCAGACGCTAGCCTCGGGCGACTTGGTGTCGTCGGTTTTTGGCAATTCACCCGACGCTAGCGCGTTGCGGCTCACGTTTTGGGACAAAGCCTAGAGAAAACTGCTGATGGCCGCAGAGAAACGTAGATTTTACAGAGCGTCGAAGAATCCCTTGGCAATTCGCTTGGGATGACCGACAATTCGGGATATCAAGAAGCCTCAAATTTGTGTTCCTCTGCGGTTCCTACGTGAATACTTCCACCTCTGAATCTGTCGTTCCCGAATCCAATCACCGAGAAGGGGTGGTAGACTTCGTGCGCTGGTTGCTTGCTCAACTTGAACTCGAGGTCGAGGAAACTGGCGGCGTCGGACGGCTGCAGCTCGACCCGTCCGACCGAGACGCCTTTGGCGGCCAGACCGAATTGCGAATTGCGCTGCAAGACGCTCCTGCCGATGGGCAGCTCGAGCCCCTTGATTTTGAGAATGTCTTGAGCAAGTGGCTCTTAGCACGCCTGCGAACGCAGGGGCCTGCCGCGCATGTTCGTCCCTGCGACCAGCCGACTGCCGTGAAGGATATTTCCTCACGACTTTTTACTGCCTATCGTGTCGAAGGGGGTCGCGTCCATCTCGGCGGTTGTCAACTGGTCGATTTTCCTTTCCTGAGGTTGAGTTTCGCAGCGATGGACCACGGGCGTCCATGCGTACGACATCTATTCGTCGCGCATGATGGCACGTCGGTCTCTGATGGCCAAGCGCATGACCTGGGACTGCTCGATGTCGAGCCGATTCTAAAATCTCCGCCACGGATCGACGAAACTGTCCTGAGCGCTCTTATTGCATCGGGCCGCCGAATCGCAACAAAGAACTCGACTTCTCGCGATCCGTCTGCCTCAACCGTCGACCCGATTTCCATCGCGTTGGTCTGGGTAAAGCATGCCAGCGGACAATTGCATTTCACGGTCGGCGACACGACGGTTGCGCTCCCCTTCTCGGGTTGGGCTCGATTGATTGAGGCCCAGCCGTTCGTCGCCAAGCGATCGGGAGCAAGCTCTTTTCATTTGGCCGCGACCGATGATGGCGACATCGATGCCTTCGAAGAGATCGCAACCTGCGAACAATCGGGGCGCCGCGTGTTGCAACAGGATCTTGTGACCTGTAGCGTCACCGGCAAACGTCTACTCGAAAAATTTACCAAAGCATGCCCGGTCTCGGGGAAACCTACCCAGACCGATCAGTTTTCGAATTGCTCGATCTGCCAGCAACGGGTAAGCGACTCGGTGCTTGAAAACGAAACGTGTGCGGCCTGCCGTCAGATGGCCAAAATCAAGAAAGACGATCCCCGGCTCGTTTGGATTCTCGGCGAACACACGGGCCTCGACCGCTGGAAACGCTGGCAACTTGCGGAAACGCAAAATGTCTACATTGCCCAAGCCGAAAGTTTGATGAAACGGCTCCTGGTGGTTGCCGACAAGGAGACGCTTGCCGTTCGGCATCTAGCGACTTCGGGGAGGCTCGCTTCTGGGTGGACTCCTACTGAGGAAGCGGCACGAGCAGAACTTCTGCAGTGACTGGGCGACGCGGACCGCTTATCTTCAAGCATTTTCAGGGGGCAGGGTCGTCCGCATCCTCCTTCTACCAAAGGACTTATGGCACTTTGGCGGTAGTTTTGAGTGGTTCCGTCATATCTCGCCCCGAGCTAAAATGACTGTTTATGCCTATTTTTCTGGTTTTTTCACTGGACCAGCTTGCTGTGGTGAATAAAATTAGGTGGCTGGTAATCAGCTAGTGCTTTGAGCATGTTGAGTTGACAAATGCACTCGGTTCTCCCCCTTCGAAAGTCACCAAGAGTCCGTCCCCACCCACAGTTTGCGGTTTGACTTAGCTGGCCACTCCCCCCGACTCCTTTGGAGGGGCGAGTGAGGCTAGGTAGCCCTATGCCTAACGGCAAATCTCTCTGACGGTTTTGACTCTCTGGTTTGGCTCTGCTGAGGTTGGGAATTTTCGGCGGGGTAGGTGCGCAGTTTGCGTCTGTCCTGGGGGGTAGTTCGACTTACCGTGTGGGGCCAATATCTTCTTTATTTGACAACCTTCCTTCTTCATTTGGTCGCATGAGCGCAATGATGTCGCGAGGGTTCGTTTGAAAAAGAATGGATCAAAGCTAACCGTCCATTAAGAAACAGGCCATGAAAAAATGTGCGTACTCCATCGTTTGTACGCTTTAGGGAAAAGGGAGCGGTTGACTTTGACCTCGAATTCGACGTTGTGGTCAACGCAGATGTAATTTTTTGCCAAATGTCAGAAGACTTAAACCATTTAACAACTTGGTGTTAGAATTGGTTGTCTATTGTTTGAAAGATGGGAGACGCGAAAGCCAGAGGGGCCTCTTGCTCATTACCGATTGTCACTTATTCCGCTGCTATGCCGTTACGGCCAAATGCTTATCGGAACTTGTTTGTTTTTTTTCAAACAGTTTTCCGAACATGAGCGGCCAGCCCTGCCTCGCAGCTGTGCAATATGGCAAACCTGTCTCTGGACTGTACGCCTATACGGTGCCGCTCCCACGGCGACCGCTAGACAACCGACTATCTTTAAGCACCACTGTTGAGGAGTGTTGATCTTGTACGAAACGCTTTTGGATCACGAAATTGATGAAGACTCGGCAGTTGCTGATGTTGAAAAGGATTTAAATACCAAAGCCCTGAGTGGCGATGCGGAGAACGGAGCCGAGGTCGGCAATCGGCCTCTTGACCTTAACGCTCGCGCAAAAGAGACCGAGTCTGCGGGAGACACCGAAGACGAGACTCCGGAGCTTGAATCCTGGTCTGATGATCCGGTTCGCATGTATTTGACTCAGATGGGCGAGATTCCTTTGCTGAAAAGGCACGAGGAGATCAACCTCGCTCGGCGAATTGAAAAAACGCGCACGGATTTCCGACGTCGACTGTTGGCTTGCGATTATGTTATTCGGGCTGCCTACAAAGTGCTCAGCCGAGTTCACCGAGGGGAGCTGCCCTTCGACCGCACGGTGCAGGTTTCGGTGACCGACTGCCTAGAGAAAGAACAAATCCTAGGCCGACTGCCGCACAACTTGCGAACGCTTGAGATCCTCTTGGAGCGGAACGAAGAAGACTATCGTGTTGCGACGAGCAAGTCGGTCAAGATGGTCCAACGACGGGCTGCTTGGGCTCGGTTGGCTGGACGACGACGACGTGCGGTCATGCTGATCGAAGAGCTTGGCTTGCGGACCCAGCGTATTGAACCCATGATTGGCGCCATCGAAGATTTCAGCGATCGCGTCGACGAGCTCAAGAAGCAGCTTGCGAAAATGAAGAAAGATCGTCGGCCCATGTCCGACCGCAAGCCGCTGCTGGTTGAGTACCGCAATATCCTGCGGATGACTCAAGAAACGCCTTCGAGCTTGCGTAATCGAGTGGAACGTTTGCAGAAGGTTTACTCGACCTACCAACGTGCGAAGCGAGGTTTGTCGGAAGGCAACTTGCGTTTGGTCGTGTCGATCGCCAAGAAGTATCGCAACCGAGGTTTGAGCTTTTTGGATTTGATCCAAGAAGGCAACGCCGGATTGATGCGGGCGGTCGACAAGTTTGAGTATCGCCGCGGGTTCAAGTTCTGCACCTACGCCACTTGGTGGATTCGTCAGGCCATTACTCGTGCCGTCGCCGATCAGAGTCGTACCATTCGCATTCCAGTTCACATGGTCGAGACGATGAGCCGCGTGCGAAACGTTTCGCGGGCATTGCTGCAAAAACTTGGCCGCGAACCGACGATCGAAGAAACGGCCAAGGCGTCGGAATGCTCGGTCGACGAAGCGCGTCGGGTGCTGGCGATGAGCCGCTACC
>JAADIN010000112.1 GCA_013151315.1 Planctomycetota bacterium
ATGACTTGGGAACTTCGCTGATTGGCACCCGCCTCGACGAAGTAGACGCCCAAACGGCCTGGCTGCGAGTCGATGCAAGCGCGCGTGTCGACTCCGAGACCACGAAGCTGCGTCTTGACGGCATCGCCAATTGCATTGTTAGGAAGCGCCGTAACATATTTTACTGGCTGTCCGAACAGGGCGAGCGAGGCGGCGACGTTGGCTTCGCTGCCGCCAAAGGTTGCTTCGAGCTTGCCCGGCAGCGCTTGGGGGATGCGGAGATAGCCTTCCGGCATCAAACGCAACATAATTTCGCCAAAACAGAGGATCATGGTAGCTTATTTCGTTGGAGTCGATGAATTCATAGCGATCGACACGACCTCTGCGGCGTTGCGCGTGATTTGTGACCAATCTTTTGCTTCGATGAGTTTTTTGTCGGCAATCCACGACCCGCCAATCGCAGCCACGTGCGGTGATTCGAGATAGGCCGCCGCGTTGGCCGGCCCTACGCCGCCGAGCGGGATAAATTTTAGGCCTGTAGGTCCGTAGGGGCCTCCGAGCGCTCGGAGCATCGAGATTCCACCGGCGGTTTCGGCTGGAAAAAACTTTTGCAGCCGACAGTCCATCGCCAGCCCCGCTTCGACATCCGAGGGGGTCATCACGCCCGGGATGAAAGGGAAATTTAGCTCCCTCGCTTTTTCGACGACCGATGGGCTAAGCCCTGGCGCCAAGCCGAATTGCGCGCCAGCGCGAATCGCTTCGTTCAATTGCGCTTCGTTCAGGATCGTTCCGGCACCGACGAACATCGAGGGAAAGCCGTTTCGGACGACTTCGATCGCTTTCAATGCGTCGGGTGTTCGCAGGGTAATTTCAAAGCAATCGAGCCCGCCTGCCAGAATCGCCTCGGCGACCGACGTTGCATCTTCGACGCGCTCGATCGTTACGACGGGCAAAACTCGTTTTTCGACAATACGTTTCATGTTCATGCAAATGCCTTGGCTCGATATTGGGCGAACAGGTCGATGCGTTGTTGGATAAACGCGTCGTCGAACTTATCGCTGGCTTTCGCTTGAGGTAGTGTTTGGAATGCCAAATAAACGATGCGACGTAGTCGATCGCTCGTGTTGGCCTTGCTCCCATGAAGGCATCCGTTGTCGTGGAATGCCACATCTCCCGGTTCCATGCATACGGGAATCGCATCCGGCAGGTCAAAACCATGCTGGTCCATCAGAGACTTTACATCAATGACGCCCTTTTTGTGCGTTCCAGGCACTACCCAAATACAACCATTCCCTTCGTCTGTCTTGTCGAGATAGATATCGATGGTACTGATCGGATCGGGCGTGCATTTTACCTTGAACGAAGGATCCTGGTGCCAGAGTACGGGCTGGCCCACACGGGGCGGTTTGGTTACGAATGATTCGTTGTATTGCAAGGTTTCCGCGCCTAGCAATGCCTCCATCGCGTTGTGTACAAACGGCAACCGCTTGAGCATTTCGACTGCCGGAAAACGCTTCTCAAGGTCGTCGATCCGCCAGAGTACCGCATCCCCTTGAGCGGAAGCTGTGCCGTCCATCATTTCATCGAAGCTTTTGGCCCCCGGCGAAGTGTAGTGGACGCCCTCCTCCTTGCGATAGTCGATGTAGCGATCCTGCAGCGCGTCGGCAGCGTCTCGAACTTGGTCGATCACCTTCCGGTCAATGGCGTCGCGCACGACTAGATAACCGTTGTCGAGAAAAAATTGTACTTCCTCGTCGGTTATAGTTTCTCTCGGCATTAATTTTTCCTCTATTGCGATTTGGTGAATCTGTCACCCCGACTGGACGAACCGTTAGACGTAAAATGCCCGATCGGTTGGCTGCTCTCGCAGACCGGGGTGTTTCGCTAGAACGGCTTCATCAATATCAAAACCTAAACCAGGCCGATCGGGTAGCTCGAAGAAACCTTCCTTGATCGGGAGCGGATGCGAAAGGCATTCGTCCCGCCAGGGGACATCCTTGAGCATGAATTCTTGGCGGAAAAAATTGGGGATCGTTGCCATAGTGTGTGCCGAAGCGATCGTGGAGATCGGACCATTCGGATTGTGAGGGGCGAAGGGGATGTTGTAGGTCTCGGCCAAGTTGGCCATTTTGCGCATTTCGCTGATGCCGCCGCAACGTGTGATGTCGGGCATGACGAAGTCGGCCGCCTGTTTTTCAAGCACGGTGCGTAGCATGAAGCGGCTGTGCAATCGCTCGCCGACACAGACGGGCAAGCTAATTTGGCGTCGAATGTCGGCGATGGCATCAGGAAACTCGGGCAGCGCGGGTTCTTCGTACCATTGGCAGTTGAATTTCAAGTCGGCAAGCCGATGTGCCATTTCAACCGCCGTCGCGCCATTGAGAAAGGCATGGGTTTCGATGGCGATGGCAACCTCGGGGCCGACTGCCTTGGCTACCGCGTCGACCACCTTCAGCGAAAGCTGTTTTTGCTGCTCCGTGAGGCTGCCATTGGCGGCCAAATCGGCGCCATACCAGTAATTGACGTGTGCGAACGGATCGAATTTCAGCGCTGTGAATCCCTGGGCGACGACCTCTTTGGCCTGCCTCGCATAATCCTCGGGAGTATGATCTCCGTCGATAAACCAGTAGTTCGCGTAGAGTTGAATTCGGTTGCGGTAAGCTCCCCCCAGCAATTCATACACGGGTGCGCCGAGGGCTTTTCCTTTGATATCCCAAAGTGCGATATCGATAGCGCTAATTGCACTTAACAAAGGGCCGGCCTGTCCGAGCCAGCTCATGTCTCGATAAATCTTCGTCCAAATGAAATCAATTTTCCGGGCATCTAGCCCCGTGACAAACTTCCCCACATGTTGGCATGCGGCTTCGACCATCGGCGAACCGGGCCAGTTGGTCGCTTCGCCCCAACCATGGATCCCGGCGTCCGTTTCGATCTTGACCAGCGTCCAGTTGTATTTGATACCCTCGACTAAGAAGGTGGTTGCTCGTGTGATTTTCATTTCGATGATTCCGGCATGGCTTGACAATTGGTTATTCGAAGTGCTGCCATAGTTGCCCTAGAGCTTGGGATGGTTGAGTTTCAGGCCCTTGATGCCCACGTTGTCAAAGCGGTGAACGACTAAATTATCGAGCGAGGCACCCAGCAGGATGTCTCGGTTCGGCCCCGCAAAGGCGACGTCGGTCGGGCCGCGTAGCTTCTCGCCTGCCCAGTCGTGAGCAAAAAGGTCGAGTCGCCAAGATTCCAGATCAAAGGTGTAAATCGCATCGGGCCGATGGCAAGCGATCCACAGCCGGCCTGTCTCGTCGAAGGCGATTCCATCAGGAATATGCCGGGGCATGTGGACCACGCGTTCAAATTTTCCGGCGGTGCCATCTGGGTTGATACCGA
Organism: Planctomycetota bacterium; assembly: GCA_013151315.1. Classification (GTDB taxonomy): domain Bacteria; phylum Planctomycetota; class Planctomycetia; order Pirellulales; family Lacipirellulaceae; genus Bythopirellula. The sequence continues at coordinate 3,367 of JAADIN010000112.1, forward strand.
TCCGAACAATTGCATTGCCAAAGGTTTCGACGAAGTAGAGATGCTTTTCTTCGGCATCAATGGCAATCGCGTTGGGCGTGTCAACCGGTTCCTGATACCAGAGTTGTGCTTCACCACCGCCGGGTGGGATTTTGTAGATATGGCCGTTGACCGTGTGCGACCAGTCGCCGCTGTCGGACAGATACATGTTTCCTTGTCGATCGAAGGCGGGGTAATTCGTACAGACGAAATTTTCGCCACCCGGACCGGTGGCGTAGACACTCGTCTCACCGCTAGGCGTAATTTTGAGGACATTTCCAGCAATGTGTGCGAGATAGAGATTGTCATCCGCATCGACCACGGATCCGAGACAGCGGCCTTCGGTGGTGGCAAACTGTTCGGCCGTGTTGTTCTCCAGGTCGAGACGGTAAACCTGACAGCCGGTGCCGGCGGTATAGGCCGTCCCGTCGGGGCCGATGCCGATCGATTCGGGATGGTCCACCCCGCGAATGTGGGTAATCTTTTCGAGGTCGTAGGTTTTGATCGATGTCACTATTTGATTTCCTTCGTCAAGAATATGTGAATTCCAAAAAATTTCAAAGCATGCTTTTCCTCAGACCATCGGCAACCCGCCATCTTGATCGGAGAAGGTCCTTAGTGGGAGTCTTTGGTAAGGATGTTTTTTGACCAAGTCCCAGTCGAGTTCGACTCCCAATCCTGGGCGGTCCGATAACAAGACGCGACCATTCTTGACCTCTGGCCCGAACACCTGGACGTCGTCAAACCACGGCCTGAGTCGACAATGTTCTAGAATTAAAAAATTGGGCATCGCAGCACTAGCATGAACCGCGGCAGCCAAGGCAACCGGGCCGTAGGGATTATGGGGCGCGATTTGTACGCCGTAGGTTTCGGCGTAGGATGCGATCCGAAGCAACTCACCAATCCCGCCGCAGTGGGAGATGTCGGCCTGAATCACGTCGACTGCGCCTTGTTCTAGCCATTCGCGGAACTGCCAACGGGTGACCAGTCGCTCGCCAGCCGCGATTCGTACTCCGGGAAATTCCCGGCGCAATTCGATCAGCCCACGTGGCGTGTCGGCATTGACCGGTTCTTCGACAAAAAACATGCCGATCTTTCGCAGGCCGTCGATGAGGCGATGGGCTGCCTGCTTCGAAAAGATGCCGCCGCAGTCGATCATCAGATCGCAATCAGGACCGGCGGCTTCGCGTATTTCGTGTGCTGTTGCCAGGGCCACATCGACCTGCTGCTCGTCGTTATAGGGCTGGACACGCTTCCCTGGCCCAACCTTGAACGCATCGAAGCCTTCGTCGACGGCGGCCTTGGCCTCATCGCCGGGCGTGGCCAAGCCGAGGTCCCAGCGTGCATAGAGTCGTACTTGGTCTCGCACTGCGCCGCCGAGCAGTTTGTAGACAGGCTGTCCATACGCCTTGCCGGTCACGTCCCAGAGCGCCTGCTCGATGCCGCTCGCAGCGCTCGAAGCGACGACCCCGCCTCGCCACCAGAAAAACCGTTGCATCTGCTGCCAGAGGTGGGTGACCTGGGTGGGGTCTTGTCCGACAAGCAGCGGCGCGAAGTGCTCGTCGATCATCGCCACGACGGCCTTCTCGTGGTACTCCGTGGTTGCTTCGCCAACGCCGACGATCCCTTCGTCCGTTTCGACGCGGACAAAGATCCAATTTCGCGACGGTGATATACCGCCCGGGCTGGGGATGCCCATCAGATGGGCTGTGATGCTGGTGATTTTCACGGAGTTAATCCTTCACTTGAGCTAGAATTTGTTTCCAATCGTATTGCGTCTGCCAATGAAGCATGGTTCGCAGTTTGTTCGATGAAAAGAACGTCTCGTTTTCTCCCCAGTTGGCGGGACAATCGAGATGGCCGTAACCATGATTTGTTAGCAACTGACGCGACGAGGCATCGACATGAACATCGTTCGCAGCAAGGTTAAAGACTTCGGCGCCCTGAATGTCCGACTCGAGCCAAGCTAGGCAGGCCGTAGCTACGTCGCGGGCGTCGACGTAGGACCATAGGCAATCGGCACCAAACGATTGTCATGCGCTGGAGCTTGCTTCGACCCTCTGGCGTTTCGTAGATGATTCGACCGAGCCGGAAACCGGCGATCGACATATCCGACCATCGACAGAAATCTTGGGCCAGGTTTTCCAACATCACCTTCGAGGCACCATAGATGCCCGTCGGCACCAGCGGACTGTCCTCGGTTACCGGTAGAACGGAGTGAGTTGTCAGATTGCCATACGTCATGATACTCGACGCCCAGGCGATACGCCGGATGCCAACGTTTCGTGCTGCTTGGAAGACATTGAACCCCGCCACACCGATGTTGTGAAACGCTTCGGTAACACTCATAGTAGAGTCGCCCGCCGGACTACCGAAGTGGATCAGGCCGTCCGCTCCGGCGAAAACGTCGTTCGCGCCTGCGGCATCGCGTAAATCCAACTGGATATAGTCCAGATCGTTCCCATCGGGCGGCTGCAGATCGACACCGATCACCGTGAATCCGGCATCTCGAAGCACTCGGACAATACTGCGTCCGGTGCCACCTTGGGCGCCGGTAACAATGATACGTTTCATCTCTAGCTGCTACTCCCTTCCTTCGGGGTAATGGTCAATTCTGACTCCTCAGGTTCATCCATTGTTTTCTGTCGTATCGGAATAAATCGGTCGAAAATGAACAGTCCCACGCAGCCGGTCAGACCGAACACGGCAGCGACCACAAACGGCTGTGAGGATTGAAAATTGCTCTGGCCAGGGTCCCATAGGTAACCGGCGGTCCAGGCGAAGATCGTGCTGCCCAGCCCCGAGATAGTGATCGAACAGCCGATGGCCGTCGCGCGCAGGTCCTCGGGCATGTGTTCCGACAGATAGCCGGCGTGAGACCATCGCATGAATTGGCGAACGAACTCGAATAGCGCAACACAGGCGAACAATTGCCACACGATCGGACTCGACCCAATGCCGAGCCCCGTCATTGCAAAGCATCCGAGCATAATCACCGCGACGATGCCTGGGGCCCGTCGGCCGGCCAACAGCCCGACGGCCAATCCGCCAGGTATCCACATCGCAGTTCGCACAAGTTGCAGCCAGATCCAGCCGTGGTCCTCCGCGCCCGACTTGAGGCCCAATTCCTCGGCTCGATAGGGCAAGAACTGGTTGGTCGCCTGAAACACTGGGCCCCCAAGAAAGCAGAGCGTACCGACCAAAGCCCAGAAACGCGGGTTTCCGAACAGGCGTTTTAGATCCGCCATTGTTCGATCCCAGCGAGGCGATGGTTGATCCTGCGCAAAGCGGCCAGGCCGTTGTGCCCACAGACCGACCATCGCACCGCCGACCAATTTCACGGCCACCAGGATCCAGAAGATGAATACAAAATCGCTGACCTGAGGTGTTGAGGTGGTCTGCTGAAAGGTCAGCAACTTCTGACCGATGCCAGACCAATCGCCGTCGGGTAAGTGCGTGCCCAATTCTTGCCGATAGAGCAAGGCTCGTCCGCATAGCGGGCCCATAAAGCTTCCTACGCCGAGCGATGCCATCATCAAGCCGTTGGAGAGCCCTTTTTTCTCCGGCCGAACCATTTGGATTAACGAGACACCGCTGATCCACAACAGGGCGCTGGTTACGCCTGACCAGAACGAAATGATCTTCACCATGTTCGGCTGAGGATCGAAGATCAACACGATCGGGATAATAGCCATGGCAATTTGAGCAAAGCACCAGACTCGCCGTTCGCCATACCGCCTCGAGAGCAATCCCGCCACAACCGGCATGAAGAACCAGGGAGTCACCTGATATTTCACAAGTTGAGAATAAATATCCGCCGGATAGGTTGGGTCGACATCGCGCAAGGCGCTAAAGTAGAGCGGCAGCAGATACTCAAGCACCGCCGCATAGAAGAAGCCGAGTATCGTCACAGGAATAACGATCCACAGCCGGGCCGTGCCGGAATCAGGGTTCAAGTTGTCTGCTGGTTTGCTCATGGCAATGTTTGCAACGAAAAAAGGGAGTTCAAAATTCTACTTGGTCATTTGCTTGGCGTACTCGACGATCCGAGCATTGAGCTTTTGGGCATACTGCCAACTATGCTCGTCGGGTGTATAGGTGGCCGACCGAGAGTAGGCGCTCTCCTGCGGAATCACGCCTCGACGAGCTAACAGATCTTTTTCGACCTGGGCGAACAACTCAAAATTTTGCAGCGAAAAGACGATCTGTGGCAGCACTTTTTCGAAAATCGCGACAGCCTGTTCTTCCTTGCCCGCCTTGGCAAGTTGCCAAGACTGCTGCAACAGATCGGCCATGCCGA
>JAADIN010000206.1 GCA_013151315.1 Planctomycetota bacterium
ACGCGAATTCGCAACGGCTCGCCACGCGGTTTTTCTGGCTTCAGTGCCAAGCCTTCCTGCCGCAGGACGAGTGCTAGCGATGTGCCAGCGGTCATGTCGCGTAGTTCCCTCGTCAGGGGCGAGTTGCTTAACCGTATTTTTGCTACGGGGTCGAACTCAATAGGTGCGGCAAATTTTTTGGCGAAGCGGCGAAGCAGTTCCGCCCGGGTCATGGAAAAGTTGACCCGTTTTGAGAAGTCGTCGTAGACCACCCGAAACTGCTTGTCGGTGAGATCAAATCGCCCTCGCGGCTCATCTCCTTCGGCCAGCTTGCCGGGAAGGTCTTCAAAATATTTCCGTAAAGCAGTCAGATGGTAAGACTTGAAGCGGCGGTCGGGAAGAATCAGTTCATTCTTTCGGTTGAGAATTGCCAGCACTTGGATGCGCGATTCGGTCGCCGTGATTTGCGGTTGGTCGCTTGGCCGAGCGGATCGCAGTTGCACTCGCGCGAGGCCTATTTTTCCTAGAAGCTTGGCCCACTCTTGGGGTGCCGTGATCGGGACGCCCGGCGCCATGGCCACCTCGATGTCGATCGGCAATGCCCCGCAGGCGGGAGCAGCAAAACACAGCAGCAGCGCCAACGCCCAAACGGCAGGAAGTCGCGTGCCGGCAGCCCTCAAACTCATATCTATTCTCCGCGAAGCGCCAATGGCTGTTACCAAGAAGTATAGCACCCACATGCTCTCTGTGCTCTCTGTGTTCTCTGTGGTAAAATTTTGATCTGCTACTTACGCCGAAGCGTTACGAAACAAGGAGCACCAAAAAACATGCCACGTCCCGTCACCTTATGCACCGGCCAATGGGCCGATCTCCCGGTCGAAGACTTGTCTCGATTGGCCCGTGAACTGGGCTTCGATGGCTTGGAGTTGGCCTGCTGGGGCGATCATTTTGAAGTCGACAAGGCGATGGTAGACGACGGCTATGTGAAGGCCAAACGAGATTTGCTGGAAAGCCACGACCTACAATGTCACGCCATCAGTGCCCATCTGGTCGGTCAAGCGGTGTGCGACAACATCGACGAGCGCCACAAGTCGATTCTGCCTGACAACGTCTGGGGCGACGGCACGGGAGCAGGCGTCAACCAGCGGGCTGCCGAGGAAATGAAGAATACGGCTCGCGCGGCGCAAAAGTTTGGCGTCGACGTGGTCAACGGTTTTACCGGTTCGAGTATCTGGCACCTGCTCTACTCGTTTCCGCCGGTTCCCGAGTCGATGATCGAAAAAGGTTTTGCCGATTTTGCTGACGCCTGGAATCCGATTCTTGACGTTTTTGCCGAATGCGGCGTTCGATTTGCCTTGGAAGTGCATCCCACAGAGATTGCTTTTGATATTCACACGACCCAAAGGGCTCTTGAAGCAATCGGCCACCGAGAAGAGTTCGGTTTTAATTTCGATCCGAGTCATCTGATTTGGCAAGGAATCGATCCGGTCGAATTCATCCGTGCGTTTCCCGATCGCATTTTTCATGTTCACATGAAGGACGCCATAGTTACGCTCGACGGGCGATCTAGCATCTTGGGAAGCCACCTCAACTTCGGCAACTCTCGGCGAGGTTGGGATTTTCGCTCGGTTGGCCGCGGCAGCGTGAATTTCGAAGAGATCATCCGAGCTTTGAACGAAGTCGGCTACGACGGGCCGCTGAGTGTCGAGTGGGAAGATGTTCGTATGGACCGGGAGCATGGCGCTCGCGAGTCGTGTGAGTTTGTCAAGCGACTCGACTTCAAGTCGACCAACGCCGCCTTCGACGCGGCGTTTTCGGAGGGCTAAACATTATGCGTTGGTAGCAGTGGTTAGCGCCGACGGCCACGTTGCTAGCAGGACGATTGCAAAGTCATGCGAGTACGTCTTCAAGTTGTGAATTTAGATTATGAATGTGAGCCGCAACTCGCTGATTATGAATGTGAGCCGCAACGCGCTAGCGTCGGGTAGCAGAGGCAAAGCGTTACCCAGCTGCTGGCCCGCGGCTAGCGCCGTGCGACTCTCGGTGAATCGGGCCGTGCTATAATCGAAGTACCAATAGCGCCCGTTTTGTGTTTCTTCGGAGAGTTTTTGTGATCCTGTTGCTGCGACAATTTGCATGGATTCCTTGCTTCGGAGCCGTCGTCTGCAGCGTTACTGGGCCTTTGGCTAGAGCTACAGAGCCATCGCTCGACTTGCCGACGGGCAAGCTGCTGTTCGTCGCTGAGGATGTCTACTCTGCCATCGAGGAGCCGAACCTATCGCCTCAGCGGAAGCAGCGGGCAGAGGAGTGCTTCCGCCAAGCGCGAGAGCATTGTGAAAACGGGGAGGTCGGGGCTGCCTTGCAATGGGCGACGCGAACCGTTTATCTCGATCCGAATCATGAGGCGGGGCGGCGTGTCTTGGGGCACCGCCGCGTTGGCGCCGCGTGGGCGGGCGCCTATGCGGCACGGCAATTGGAAAGCGGCGAGACTTGGCATGCGTCGTTTGGATGGATTCGTCCCGAAGACGTTGCTCGCTACGAAGCGGGAGAGCGCCGCCTGGGCAAGATTTGGATTTCAATTGAAGACGATGCGCGTCGACATGCAACGATCAAAAAAGGGTGGCAGATTCGCACCGACCATTTCCGAGTCGTCACCAACCACAGCCGTCAAGAAGCGACACGGCTTGCCACCCGACTCGAAACGCTCCACCAACTCTGGCAGCAACTTTTCGGAGGATTCTATCTCGAAGCGCCCCAACTGCTAAAACGCTTCGACGGAAAAGAAACCAGCGGTTATCGAAGCAAGCCGTTTCATGTCGTTTACTATGGATCGCGGCAGGAGTACAATGCCACGCTCCGCCGCCAGCAGCCGCGGATTGGTATCACGCTGGGCATCTATTTCGACACCACGCGCACCTCGCACTTTTTTGCTGGGCCCGAGCAAGATCCCGGCACGATCGCCCACGAAGCGGTCCACCAGTTCTTCCAAGAGTCGGCCCGTTCGGCGCGCGATGTGGGCGGGGGGGCCAATGCCTGGATTCTTGAGGGCGTGGCCTGTTATTTCGAGTCGCTGCAGGAGCATCAGAACCCCTCAGCGGGGCGATTTTTTACCCTCGGTACGGTCGAGGCGGGGCGGTTGCCGGCCGCCCGCCATCGACGCTTGATCGACGATTATTACGTGCCCTTGGCGGAGCTATCGGCCCTGGGAATGACCGATCTCCAGCGACGCCCCGATATCGCTCGGCTGTACAGCCAGTCGGCCGGTTTGGCGACCTTTCTGATGCATGGCCAGAACGGCGAATACCGCGAGGCGCTAGTCAAGCTGTTGCAGCTCATCTATACTGGCCGCGACAAGCCGACCAGTTTGCAGCAGCTCACAGGCCAAGATTTTGCGATTTTGGACCGCCAGTACCGAGAGTTTCTCGAAGCGCTTCCGCCGACAGTTGCCGAAGAGTCCGCAAAGTGATCGTCAAGCAAAGTAACCGCCCTCAGTAGGAGTTCTTTTTCCCGATGCATATCAATACATTCGCAACATTCGCCCATGTTACGTTGACGGAAGTCCCGGCCGGTTTGCTGTTATTTTTGGCAGGCATGGTTCTCGGGGGACTGGTCGCTTTTGCGTTTCGGTATTTGCGAACAAGCTGAGTGTGCCGGGTGTCGTCGTGTTAGCTTATGGTGGCTGTAGTTCAGTTGGTTAGAACGCCGGATTGTGATTCCGGAGGTCGGGGGTTCAAATCCCCTCAGTCACCCTTTTGTTTCACCCTTAAAAGCTAGTGGTTTTTGTAACCTGCCGACGTCGGCAGTGCGGTGTTTTCCGACAGCGATAAAACGGTACGTACCGTTTTATTCGTGCAAGTCTTTGGGAGACCAGCACATGCCACGTTCCGCAGGGGAATCGATCCCGAAATATCGCAAGCATCGGGGCAGCGGCCAAGCCGTTGTTACCATCTCTGGCCGAGACCACTACCTTGGCCCTCACGGCACCAAAACCAGCAAGCACGAGTACGACCGCTTGGTCGGCGAATGGATGGCTTCTGGCCGATCGCTAGCCTACGGCGTTTCTCAGCACGATCTGACGATTGCCGAGTTGCTGGCGAGCTACAAACGCTTTGCCAAGACCTACTACGGGACCGGTGCCAAGAGCGAATACTTTCATTACGTCCGAGTTTCTCGACCCGTCGTCGAGCTTTATGGGCGTACCCCGGCTGTTGCGTTTGGGCCGCTGCAATTCAAGACGGTACGGGAGAGGCTGATCTCCGAAGGAGGTTCTCGATCCTACGTGAATGCCCTCATGCAGCGGGTGGCACGCATTTTTCGCTGGGCGGCCGCAGAGGCGATGATCCCGCCCGATGTTCCTGCGGCCTTGTCGATGGTCAGTGGGTTGCGTCGCGGACGCACAGAAGCCCCCGAGACCGACCCGGTTCAACCCGTCAGCGACGATACGGTTGAGGTAACCTTGCGAGAGCTGCCCAAGGTGGTGGCCGACATGGTGCGATTGCAGAGGCTCACAGCAGCACGCCCTGCGGAAATCTGTAGCCTACGCCCATGCGATTTGGACCGTAGCGGAGAGGTGTGGACCTACCATCCTCAGAAGCACAAGACCCAACACCACGGCAAGACGCGGCAGATATTCATTGGTCCCAAGGGCCAAGCCATCTTGCTACGGTACTTGGTTCGTGATGCCGAGGCGTACTGCTTTCGGCCAGTCGACTCCGAAGAGAAGCGACGGGCCGAAGTTCATGCGAAACGCAAGACACCGCTTAGCCACGGGAATAAACCCGGCAGCAAACAAGCCAAACGCGGCAAGCGTCGAGCAAAGTGGCAACCGGGCGAATGTTATGCAACCGACAGCTACCGCCGGGCAATTCACCGAGCCTGCGACCGAGCCTTCCTGCATCCCGAGTTGGGGAAAATCAAAAAGGCCAATCTAACCACCAAGCAGCGAGAAGAACTCTGTCGTTGGCAATCGTCCAAGCGATGGAGCCCGAACCAGCTACGGCATTCAGCGGCCACTGAAGTCCGTCGAGAGTTTGGGTTAGAAGCCGCCCAGGTGATTCTCGGGCACAGTGCGGCAGCCGTGACGGAAATCTACGCCGAAAGAGATATGGCCAAGGGAGCCGAAGTCGCTTTGCGCATTGGCTAGCGGCCTCGCCCGCGTGGCTCTCGATGCGACGGGGACCATGCGGGTGGGGCTGTAGCCTCACTGCGTTCAAGCTTCTTAGCACATTGGAAAAACGGTGTTAAATCCGCTCATTGGAAAACGAAGCGCAGCCGCTGCGCGAGTGTCGGTAACCGGTGACGATCCGCGTCGAAGTGCTGCGCTATTGCTTTGGGAAAAGATAGCTCGCAACAATCGCGAACAAACCAATTACGCTGACAGAGATTCCTGATATCAAGGCGATTAAAACAGAATCACTAAGAGCCTATCCAAGAACTCCAGCCGAGCTAAGCGTGGTCCAGGCGAAGGATAAATGCAAGAAGGCGAGATAGTTGTTGGCCTTCTTTTCCCAACGGATGAGTAAACGAC